>NZ_JAXGFQ010000016.1:0-73247 GCF_051020825.1 Moorella naiadis (nom. illeg.) | reverse complement strand
CATGGTTCCATTCTACATGAAAAGCAGCGCCGAGTCCAGCATCATTTTTTAATTTCTTGGGGTGGCTGAGTAGTTACGATGTTACAAGAGTTTCATTGACTCCCTTTTACCCTTGTAGTAAACTTAAAAATGAACATAGGGACCACAATATTGGATTTATTACTGACCAAGTTTAATTAAGAGGTGCTAAGTCAGGAAAAAAATTAACTCATAAGGGTGCAAGCCATATGCAATGGGAAGATGTGAAAAGGGCTTACCCATCCCAATGGGTAGTAATCGAAGCAGTTGAAGCACATTCAAAAGATAATAAAAGAATCATCGATAAAATGGCTGTAATTGACAGTTTTATGCATGGGACTAAAAAGGTCTTGCGGGAAAATGCCCGCTGGCATAAGCTTTATCCTGGCAGGGAAATACTAATAGTCCATACTTCACGTCCAGAATTAGACATAGAGGAAAGAAGATGGGCAGGAGTAAGGTTAGGCGTATGATAGGCTTTGACATAAATAAGGGGTTGCCTTTTGTTAAAATTACTTTAACTAACAAGGAACGGACACTTGAACTTGACAATGTTCTATTAGATACTGGTTCGGCATCTACATTAATACCTGCCGAAGTTGCTGTCCAATTAGGGTTGGATACTTTACCAGACGATAAAATACTAAGAATACATGGTATCGGTGGAACGGAATATGTCTACGAAAAAAATATAGAGAAAATCGGCCTTTCATCACTAATTCTGCATAAAATGGCAATCCATATAGGCTCCTTGGATTATGGCTTCGGAATCAATGATATTTTAGGGATGGACTTTATGACTCTAATGGGGATAAACATAGACATTAAACACAGGTTGATTACGAAAGCTAAATAAACGCAGATTACACTGGCATATTGATTAAGAAAGGCGGGGTCAACCCGCCTTTCTTAATACCTCGGAGCTCATAGCCACCAGTACTTCCATGTCGGATATAATAGCTGTCGTGGCGACGTTAAAGGCTACCGTAGCCTTTTCCGGGTCATTGCGGTGCAGGGCAAGGTAAAACTCATCAAGGGTATCCGGCCCGGGGTCATTGCCGCCTCCTGGCACTACGGCCACTGGGCCTACGGCGCCCGGGACGTGGTGATCGACGGCCAGGTTGTTAAAGGCGATCCCCGGCGCGGCCGGGGCCTCTGCCCCAATGCCGTGATGCTCCTTGACACGGGGATGAAAACCACTTCCCTCACGGACCCCATCGGCGGCAGGCCTCCTTCTACGACACCAGGGTGAAAGTGGAGAAAGTCTAAAGCCTTGATAATAATTAACCCGGGGATGGAACATGCCCCGGGTTTTTATTTCCTTAAAGTCTTGAACTTTTACTTGTAGCCCTTTTTGATAAAGTTTCAGGTATATGTTAAACATCCTTGCTTGCGGATATGAGCCAGGAAGGCCAGGGCAGGAGGGGATAAACGGGTATCCTTGGGAAAAGCCAAGAAAAGGGGGCGTTCAATCCGCCACTCCGGCCCGTTTAGAGGCAACAACCGGCCATACTGGAACTCCAGATCCATGGTGTACCTAGAAAGAAAAGGTATCCCCAGGCCGCTAGCAGCAGCTCGTTTGATAGCTTCTGTATTTCCCAACACGAAGGTTTTACCCGGTACAATTCCCCGGGCGGCAAGGTATTCTTCCGTGGCCCGGCGCGTAGCCGATCCGGGTTCCCGCAACAGCAGGGTTTCCCGGGCCAGAACCGTCAGGGGCGGATGCTCTTGCTGCGCCAGAGGGTGGTCGGGAGCAACCACTGCCACCAGTTCGTCTGCCAGCAAAACCTCAACGTAAAGCCCGCTAGTAGTAAGAGGGCCAGCCAGGAGGCCAATTTCCACCCTGTGATCGGCCACCATTGCCTCAATCTCCTGGCTGTTTCCTATCTGCAGGCAGACCTCTACACCGGGATGTTTATGCCGGTAGGCAGCCAGGACCGGAGGTAAGAGGTAATTGCCGATAGTAGTAGACGCTCCCAGGGCCAGGGTGCCGGTTTCCAGGTTCTTAAACTCAGCCAAAACCCGGGCCGCTTCGGCCAGCAGGCTGAAAATTTGCTCGGCATAAGCAAAAAGCCGCCGGCCAGCCTCGGTAAGAATGACCCCCCTGGGCTGGCGGGAAAAAAGGTCCAGGCCAAGTTCTTTTTCTAAAGCTGCCACCTGGCGGGATAAAGCAGGCTGGCTGGTAAAGAGGACTTCTGCTGCCTTGGAGAAGCTGCCCCACCGGCCTACTTCGTAGAAGGCCTTCAGATGAGCTAAATCCATGGCCACCCTCCTGGAATAAAGGCTTCGGGGAACATATAATTTAAAAGCATATAAGCTATATTATATATGCATTTCTATTATAAATATCATTATGGTATATTACCAGCAGGAAAACAGAAAAAGATGGGTACCATGGCCAACTGGCTGGGATGCGGGAAATATCAATTGAGCGTAAATGAAAGATGTAATGATTGCCAGCACTGCCACCGAGTCTACCGCATGTAGATCACTATAGGCAGGCAGGAGTTGTAGCCCACGGTGACTGCCTTAAGTGCTCTTACTGTATAGAGGAGTGTCCACGAAGGATTTTGAACTTTGTTGAGGGTCGTCCCCGGCTTTCGAAGGGTGTTACCATTGAAGGGTAGCAGGAGGAATAGTAAAGGAATAAAAGAAGTGCTGAGGAGGCAAAAAAAGTCCCGATGATTTACCTGGACTATAATGCCACCACCCCGGTTGCTCCCGAAGTCCTGGAAGAAATGTCGCCTTACCTGCGGGATCATTTTGGCAATCCTTCCAGCAGCCACGCCTATGGGCAGGAAGCCAGGCGGGCCGTAGAGAAGGCCAGGGAGAGGGTTGCTGGCCTTCTGGGCTGCCAGCCCGGGGAAATTATTTTCACCAGCGGCGGTAGCGAAGCTAATAACCTGGCCCTGAAGGGTGTTGCCTTCGCCAACCGGCACCGGGGCCGGCATATTATCACCTCCTGCATCGAGCACCCTTCCGTGTTGAAAACGTGCCGCTACCTGGAAAGCCATGGGTTCCGTGTGACCTACTTACCGGCAGACCAGTACGGCATGGTTGATCCAGAGGCAGTCAGGCAGGCCATCACCCCGGAAACCATTCTTATATCTATCATGCACGCTAATAACGAAGTAGGCACCATCCAACCCCTGGCTGCCATTGGTGCAATAGCCAGGGAATACGGCATCTACTTTCATACCGACGCTGCCCAGTCGGTAGGTAAGATCTTCACTCGCGTCGATGAATTGCAGGTGGATCTGCTCAGCGTGGCCGGGCATAAATTGTATGCTTCCAAGGGGATAGGGGCCCTTTACCTGCGCAAGGGAACGGTTTTAGAACCCCTTATTCACGGTGCGGATCACGAACAGGGCCGCCGGGCGGGGACAGAAAACGTCGCCGGCATTGTCGGCCTGGGCAAGGCATGTGCAGTAGCCAGGGAAGTGTTACCGGAAACCATACCTGCACTGATTTCGCTTAGGGATTATTTCTTTGGCCTGCTCCAAGAAAAGGTTGAGGTTAGCCTTAACGGCCATCCTACCGAGCGCCTGCCCAATACCTTGAACGTTAGCTTTGCCGGGATAAACGGGGCCCGGCTTTTGGAAAACACACCGGAGCTTGCCGCCTCCACAGGTTCGGCCTGCCATTCCGGTTCAGAAACGGTGTCGCCAGTCTTAGCCGCCATGGGTTTAGGAATCGACCGGGGATTGGGGGCCGTACGCTTGAGCCTGGGTCGTTGGACCACCTGGGAAGAAGTGGAATATGCTGTCGGTCTCTTGAGCCACCAGGTAGCTATCCTGAGGGAAAAGAGGTAATTACTCTTGGCCGAAGTTCCGCGCCTTCGTTTGACTAATTTTTCTCCCGGTTCCGGCTGAGCCTGTAAGGTAGGTCCGGCGGACCTGGCCCAGATACTTTCCTATCTGCCTGCCCCGCAGGGGCCATTTTTTCCAGGCGGTGAACGGGATGACGCTGCTATGTGGCAACTTAGCCCCGATCTGGCCATTGTGCAAACAGTAGATTTCATTACTCCGATCCTTGACGACCCCTATGCCTTTGGTTCTGTAGCCGCGGCTAACGCCATCAACGATATCTATGCCATGGGAGCTACACCAGTAATGGCCCTGAACCTGGTGGCATTTCCGGTAAAGACGCTGCCCTTGAGTCTCCTGGGAGAAATCTTAAAGGGGGCGGCGGCCACGGCTGCCGAAGCCGGAGTGATCATTGCCGGTGGTCATTCAGTTGATGATAGCAGTCCCAAGTATGGCCTGGCGGTGACCGGCACAGTATACCCCCATCGGGTAGTTACCAAAAAAGGGTCCAGGAAAGGGGACGTCTTGTTTCTTACCAAGCCCTTAGGCACAGGTATCATTACGACCGCCCTTGAGCGGCAGATGGCAAGCGAAGAACTGGCGCAAAGAGTGTACGAGGTGATGGCGCAACTCAACCGGGGAGCAGCCAGGGCCATGCAGGAGGTTGGGGTGCACGCCTGTACCGACGTTACCGGCTTTGGCCTTTTGGGCCACTTGCAGGAGATGCTGGTGGCCAGTGGGGTTTGTGCCCGCCTGTACCTGCATACCATCCCGGTATTAGCGGAAACATGGGAGCTAGTTAAAGCCGGGGCTATCCCTCCCGGTACTTATAACAACCTTCGTTTTCTCCGGGAAAAAGTGCAGTGGGCTGAGAGAATCTCGCCAGAGGCCCGCCTGGTGCTGGCCGATGCCCAGACTTCGGGCGGATTGCTCATAGCCGTAGCTCCGGAGAAAGCGGAGCAACTGGAGGAACTCCTGACCAGGGCTGGTTGCCTGGCAGCAGCCCGCATCGGGGAGGTGATGGAAGGAACGCCGGGAATTATTGAGGTGCTTCCATAGATAGGCAAGTTAAGGTCTGGGAGTGGAGAGAGCAGCAGATTAGAGTAAAACCAGCAGCGGGAGGTAAGGCCAATGGCCAAGAGTTTAACCCTTTTTCTAGCTACCACACCTTATGGGTTTGAAAACACGACTACAGCCATTAGGCTGGCTGAAACAGCCCTGGCCAAAGGGTATAAGGTTACGCTGTTTGCTTCGGGAGATGGTGTACACAATTTTGTCCGCGGGCAAAAGGCCCAGGGGATCCCCAACGCGGAAGATAATTTTGTCCCCCTCATCGAGAAGGGGCTGCGGGTGGACCTGTGCGGCACTTGCCTGCGGTTCCGGGGAATTGAAAGAGGTAATCTCATGGATGGGGCGGAACCCAGCACCCTGAAAAATCTGTTTACCATAGTGGATGAAGGAGATGTTTTTCTAAGTTTGGGACTCTAGGAGGGAAATAAAGTGGCCAAATCGGCAGTAATTTTAATCCGTCATAGTCCTTATGGCCTGACCCAGGCAGCCGAAGGGCTGCGGCATCTTTTAGGCGCCTTATCTAATGGCTTTCAGACCATTGGCGTCCTGGTCGATGATGGCGTTTATGTGGCCAAATCAGGACAGCAAGGCCCGGAAGCTGGCTTTACTTCCCTGGCTGCAACCCTGGCCCAGGGATTGAAACAGGCTGGTGGCGCCAGAATCCTGGTGGAGAAAGAATCCCTGGCCACCCGGGGCCTGGAATCCTCTGATCTAATCCCAGGGTTAGAAATCATAGCAGCAGCGGAGCTTGCTGACTTGTTGCGGGAGGCACCCAATTTGATGATTTTTTGATATGGAGGAGGAAACGTTAATGCGTTTACTTATTTTGCTTGGCAGTGCGCCGGACACCGTTAATGCCAGGCGGGCCTTTAACCTGGCCCAACATTGTGCGGCTGCTGGCGATAATGTGACCGTGGCTATGGTCCAGAACGGTGTCCTGGCCGGGTTAAAAAGACCGGCAGGACAGGATATTTTTGTTGGAGAGAACAATATAGAAGGGCTGGCCCTGGATGAAGATCTGGAATTACGCGGTTTTACGGATGAATACCTTGCCCCGGGGGTCAAGTCCTGTTCTTACGAAGAACTGGTTGACCGGATGATGGAACAGAGCGGCCGGGTGTGGGGAGTGTTTTAGTATTTGACTTATCAAATTGAATATGGAACCGGTGAAATTTTTGGCACCAGGAAGCCCATACGGCTTCCTAGATATGCATCATCGCCATCAACACTACCCCCGGGCTGGCAGGCGTAAAGGTCTTCTTTCTGTTCTTGGGGTCCTTCGACGTAGCTACCATCTGGGGAGCTGTTTATACCGATGTAGGTGTGGCTCTGGCACTGGAGTATGACACAAGGGTGCCGCCTCGCCAGGCACCCCCAATTACCAGGGGCCTTGGACGTTTGAGATGTACGGTTAAGATGGAGAAAGTCTAAATCCTGGATATTGATTAACCCGGGGATGGAACATGCCCCGGGTTTTTATTTCCTCTTAATTTTTGCTACCAGACCTTGTCGATAAAAGATAAATCCCGGTACCACCCAGTACCACCCAGAGCACGTCCAGCTTGGTAAAGCGTAGCGCCACCAGGACGGCCACAGCCAGACCGGCGGTAACCGGGTCTGTCAAGCTATGCCGTCCCATATCCACCAGTATGCTTACCATAATGCCGGTAAAGGATACCAGATGGCTTTAGCCACGTCCAAACCACCTCACCAGACCATTACTGGTTACGTGTTGAATTTGACTTAAGTGGTGGGAAGGCACTCCCTATATTATCTCCGCTTATGTTCGTTATTTGAACTACAGGATCATAAAGTGAGGTTTAAACAAGATGTTTTCTTCGTAAGCAAATTATGGGGAAAGGAGAAAGGGGATTAAGCCCCTTCTCCCAGTTCCTTCAGCCTTTCCTCCACCGCTTTTGCTTCGGCCTGGAGTTCTTTGAGATATTCCTCCAGGTGGGCCTTTTTCTCCGCCGCCGTTAGAAAATGACGGTGAAAACCGGCGCCGTGATGGCCGTGGCAACCGCATTTTCTCTGATGGCAGTTGCGGCCCTGGTGATAGCCGTGGCCATGTCCCTGATCGGCAAAGTGACACATGGTTTCTCCCTCCTTTTTAGTGTCTTATATATGCCGTTAGCATATATAGTATAAAATTATAATATAACTGCGGCAGACATTTGTCAAGGGGTAATCTCGGCCGGGTAAAAGGAGGCGTTTGCTATAACTCAGGTTGACGGCAGGGGACCCAATGCTTTATGCTATAATTGTGTTAACAACACTCATATGTAAATAACAGATAGGAAGTGGTTCCATGTGCAGCCCTGGTTCTGGTGGTCACCATGGACGCTGTGATTGTCGCGGCGCCCGCATGGAAGGCTTTTTGCAGCCCTGTTTATTACTCCTGCTGGCCGCAAAACCCACCCATGGCTATGAACTGATGGAGAGTATGAATCGCCTGGGTTTATGGTCAGGCGTACCGGATGCCGGGGCGGTCTACCGCAATCTGCGCCGCCTGGAGGAGGATGGCCTGGTGCATTCCCGGTGGTCTACCAGTGGTCCGGGACCGGCGCGCCGCCTTTATGAGATTACCCAGGAGGGTCTGGACTATCTTCATGACTGGGTGGTGACCATCCGCCGCAATAAGGCCACCCTGGCAACCTTCTTAAACCGCTATGAAGACCTTTTTGGCCCGGATAAAGATACGGGGAAGGGGGATTAAGCCCTTCCCTCAGATGATACCGTGGTGTCATTCCATGGATGTTACCGGGCGGTACTGCGGAAGCGGGGCATTCCCTTTGGCTTTTCCGCGACGTATACCCGCGAAAATACCGAGGTTGTTGCCGGCGATGCCTTCATTGATTTTAGGCTTGGTATTACAAGATGCAAGGAGTGTATAAAGTGAAAGATGATCCGCATAACGACAATATTCATCAGCACTATCACTACCATAGCCACCTGGAAACAGGAGTGGTAAGTGGCCTGAACCTGGTACTAACGATGTTGTTAAATCTACTTATTACCGCGGCGGAGGTGGCGGGAGGATTATTGTCAGGGAGCCTTTCCCTGCTTTCCGATGCCCTGCACAACCTGAGTGATGCGGCGGCCGTAGCCCTCAGCCTGGCGGCCTTACGCTTTTCCCGGCGGGGGGCAACCCTGGAAAAAACCTTTGGTTTTCAGCGCCTGGAGATCCTGGCGGCCCTGTTCAATGCTGCAGTACTAATAGCGATTTCCATTTTGCTTTTCAAGGAGTCTGCAATTCGATTGCTACATCCCCAGGCCATCAATAGCTCCCTCATGGTTGGTGTCGGTGCCGTTGGGTTATTAGCCAACACCCTGGCGGTTTTTCTTTTGCGGCGTGATGCCGGCCGGAGCCTGAATGTGCGGTCCTCTTACCTGCATTTATTCTCCGACGCTTTATCTTCAGTGGCTGTAGTTGCCGGCGGTATGGCAATCTATTCCTGGCATATCACCTGGATAGATCCCCTTTTGACAATATTAATCGGGCTATATGTTTTAAAAGAAAGCTACGAAATTGTTGCGGATACTGTTCAAATTTTAATGGAAGGTACGCCAAAAGGTGTGAAGCTGGAGGAAATTCATAAGTCGGTCAAGGGCCTGCCGGGTATCCGTGACCTGCATCATGTTCATGTCTGGCAGCTAGGGGAGCAGCAGATTAATTTCGAAGGACACATCGACCTGGATAAGGACATACCTATCAGTGAATCGGAAAAGCTGCGCCGGGAAGTGGAAACCTTATTGCGGGACAAATTCGGCATCCAGCACGTCATGATCCAGATGGAATATGAGGGCTGTCCCGGTACAGGGCTTGTTCGCGATACTCGTAGTTAACTTATTTGCCCTCACTAGTTAGTTTCAGTACCACCACCTCCATCATTATTACCTGCTGCCTGACCGGTTTCGATTTTTTTCACCCGGGTAACAATGGCGTCGGCGACGTTGGTAATAGCGGCAGCGTTCTCCAGGATAAAGGATTTGGGTACATTGCAATCCCGGGTAACCACCAGGCTTTCATTAACGTTGAAACCGGCCTTCTCCAGGGTGCGGCGGGCACACTGCATGGGGCAGCCGTCTACCGCCACGATACCTTTGGCTTCAGCAGCGGCGCGGCTGATATTTTTCAAACCGGCCGAGATGCTGGCCAGGTACAGCAGGGCGGCCCGGCCAGGCTGCCGATGGCCACGACAGCACCTAAAAACCCCAGGTTTTTACCGCGCTCGCTGGGCGGGTAATTTTCCGTCGCTATCGCCATGCCGTTGGCCATGACCATCGACCCGCCCACAGCCTGTAAGACCCGGAAAAAAATGAGCATCCCGATGCTGGTGGCAAAAGCGCAAAAGAGGGTGAAAATGGTGATGACAAAGTAACCGGCGTTATAGATACGGCGGCGGCCGTAAGCGTCGGCCATGGTGCCGAAGATCAAGAGCAGGGCGGACATGGTCAACAGGTAGACGGAAGTGACCCACTGGACGGTATTGATATTAGTTCTAAAATAGCTGGCGATGGTCGGCAGGCCGACATTAATCACGCCGCCGTCAAAAGTGGAAATAAAGGCGCCGATGGCCACCGTGGCCAGGATCCACTTGTTTTTAGCATAGGTCCTGGTTTCACCGGCTAAAGTTTCGATGGACATTTGCCTCACCTCATTAGACATTAATTATATGAGAAGATTGGCATTAAATTATTATAAAATGTAAACAGTTAAATCCGGCTATGATTGCTGGATTAAGACTATTATTAATACGAAGCTGCCCAGGATATATTAGTAAAATGGAATATAAGAACCTTGACAAATAAGTAGACAGTTATATAATAAACATGTCAAGAGATAGACAGCACAATCTGTTAGAGAAGCTAAAGGAAAGGAGATAGACTTATGCCTGAAGAAAAGCCGGGTTTAATCATGTGCGTCTGCACCGGCAAGTGCCCGGGGTTTGCCAAGATGGACATCTGGGACTTTATCAACCGGGTGCGAGTCGAGCTGCCGGTGGAGTATGGTTTTATCCACCCCCAGTTATGCGAGGAGGACGGTGACCGCTTCCTGGCGGACTTCCTGCAAGCCCACCGCAAGGTCATGATTGCCGCCTGCGCCCCCAACATGCAGCATAAAATGTTCCGGGACGCCCTGGCGGCAGCCGGTATGGACTTGAAGACTGATTTTTACCCCCTGGACATCCGCGACCTGACCACCGAGGAAGCATTTCAGAAAGTGGCCGATGTCCTGGCGGCTTGGGAGGCGCGGGCCAATGGCTGAAACCACTTTTATGGGCGTGCCGCGGGAGAAGATCACCTGGGTACCGGTGATTGATTATACCAGGTGCAATTACTGCCTGGAGTGTGCTAAATTCTGCCCCCACCAGGTATATGAGATCCGGGAGGAGGAGCCCCGCCTTTTCGTGGCCAATCCCAGCAACTGTGTCGTTTTTTGCCGTGCCTGTGGGAAGACCTGCGGGCCGGATGCCATTTCCTTTCCCGAGAAATCCCGGGTCCTGGAGGCCATCAAGGCCCTACGCCAGGAAGGAGGGGGTAAATAGCCGTGGCTGCAAAGTATGCTATCTTACCCTGTAACGGCCTGGATAAAGAAGCCGGCTGCCTGGCCCGGGAACTGGCCCTGAAAATGGCGGCAGCTACGGGTAGCGAGATCATCTGCCCGGTGCTTTACCAGACGGCGCCGTCCCGTTACGCTTCCCTTCTTCAA
Source organism: Moorella naiadis (nom. illeg.) (assembly GCF_051020825.1). Taxonomy (NCBI): domain Bacteria; kingdom Bacillati; phylum Bacillota; class Clostridia; order Neomoorellales; family Neomoorellaceae; genus Neomoorella; species Moorella naiadis (nom. illeg.). The sequence goes on along the minus strand of NZ_JAXGFQ010000016.1, from coordinate 62,639 downwards.
GAAGGGAGCCTCATAGTTATCGACGGCTGCGCCACCCGCTGCGCCAGCCGGATTGCCGCCAACAATGACTTGAAGATATATCGCAAGATAACCATGGCCGAAGAAGCTAAAAAGAGGGACTATAAGCCCGGCCCGGACTGGCGGCTGGGGGCAGGGGCGGCGGCCTTCGTGGAGGATGTCTGGCGCTCCTGGCAGTCTGTATTCATGGAAAAGGAAGCGGAACGGGCGCCGGAAGAAAAAGACGGCTTTTTTGCCGGGCCGCTGGAATACGCCATCCATCGCCATGATAAGTTTATCTTCCGGGTACCCCTGGCAGGCTTTTACTTCAACGAGAACGATTGCTGGGTGCAGGTAGAGGGGAACAGGGGTCGCGTAGGCATCAGCGACTACCTGCAGCAGAACCTTTCCGATATTACCTTTGTCACGCCCCCCGATCCGGGTACGGAAGTGGAGCAATTCGGCGAGATGGGTACCATCGAGTCGGCCAAGGCGGTTTATGAACTGGTTGCCCCGGTTACCGGCCGGGTGGTGGCCGTTAATGAAGCCATCCTGGAGGCGCCGGAACTCATCAATGAAAACCCCTATGAAAAGGGCTGGATTGCTGAACTGGAACTGACCAATTTTGAGGCTGACCGCGAATTTTTACTGGACGGGCGGCGCTATCTGGAAGTATTAAAGGAAAAGGTGGCTGATTTCAATGCCGGGAAATAGCTCCCGCAAAGTTTACGTCATCCCCTGCAGCGGTATCGGCAAGATGTACGGCCTTCTGGGCCGGGAAGCAGTCTTGCAGACAGTAAAAGAGCTGCGGCCCGATAAAGCGGCGACCATGTGCCTGGCCCTGCTGGTTTACGGCGACAATAAGGCCCGGCAGGAGATCACCGGCGCCAGGTGCATTACCGTGGATGGCTGCCCGAAGCTCTGCGCGGCCAAGAATGTCGAGCACGCCGGGGGACGGGTGGTGGAAAGAGTCCGTGCTGTGGATGCCTTCCGCAACCACCGGGGCGTTGATGCCGGCACGGCCGCCCATCTGACGGCGGCAGGGTGGCAGATCGCCGACGAATTGGCCGCCGACCTGGCCGGTAAAGTCGACCGCTGGTATGACGCCGGAGAGGAGCAATAAACGCTTGTGGGGGAGGAGAAAGCATGAGCGAAGAAGGAAAATTATCCATCGGCCTGATTTCTTGCAGCGGCGAAGCCTGCCCTGAGGGAACCATTTCCCGCCTGGCCACCCAGAAGGTGCTGCGGTCCATCAGGCAGGGCTATAATTTCGTAACTATTTGCCTGCCCCTGTTTATGGCCGGCGGCGAGGAAGAAAGAAACTTTGCTCGTAACTATCCGACCATAACCATCGACGGCTGTGCGAAGTATTGTGCCCTGAAGGCTACGGAAGCCCTGAGCGGGCCGGTGAGCGGTAAAGTGGTGGTTACCGACCTTATTGCCGGAGAGGAAAGCGGCGAAGGGATGTTATCCACCCGGGAGCTTACAGCAGCGCAAAAAGCCATGGTCGACCAGGTAGCGGCAGCTATCTTGGCGCAAGTTGATAAAATTAAGCGGGAGGGGTAAACAATGGCTAAAGTTAAAGTGGAGATTTATGACTACCCGAGTAGCGGGGGTGGATGCAGTTGCGGTTGCGGCGGCGGTGCGGCCATGACCACGGCGGCCATCCAGCAGCAGACCAGAGAGTTGCAGGAGCAACTGGAGCAAAAATTTGGGGACCGGGCGGAAGCTGTCTATGTCAATCTCCGGGGAGTACCTCAAGATCAGGTGCCTGCGGACCTCCGGGTTCTTTTTAACGGCACTTACCCGGCACCCCTGGTGGTGGTCGACGGCACGCCTCGCTATGCCGGTGATATTCCCGTTGAAGAGATCTTAAAAGAGGCAGAAAAGATCCTGGCGTAGGTTGCAAGGGGGTAGAGGGAGGATAACATGATAGGTTATCCTCCCTTTTTCCGATTCCGGGGAAAAAAGTTAAGGCCGAATAAAAAAGGCCCTAACAGGGGGTGTAACTAGTGGCCATTTACCTGGATAACGCGGCTACCACCTTTCCCAAGCCGCCGGCGGTCTGGCAGGCGATGGAGCATTTTATGAAGAATATCGGGGCCAGCGCCGGTTTAACGCCCTGCAAGGGATGCTAGATTAAGCCGTTATAGGTTTGCCATCTGCCTTCGGTAGAATTCCGCTTTGTCTTCCGGTCCGATGAGTTGGTCGATAATATAAGCGATGGCCAGTATCCCGGGGACATTGACCAGCCAGCGGGTGAGGGCGAATTTTACGCCCAGGGCCGACATTTCAAACAGGAACATGGGGATTTTTAAAGTCGACCAGGAACAGAGGAAAATAATAATGTTGCTGTATTTGGTGCCTTTCTTCGCCATGACCGCGGCCACCGGGAAGGCGCCGTAGAGGGGCCCGGCGGCGGCCGCCCCCAGCACTATGCTTAAGACAATACCATTTAACCCGGAGCCTTCACCCAGGTAGCGGATAATCGTTTCCCGCGGCACCCAGACATCTAAGAGGCCCAGAAGGAGAAAAATCGGCGGGATAATGGCGAGCATCTCGGTAAAGTTACCGGCGGTGTATTTAAAAATTGTCAGGCCGGTGCCGGGATGGAAGGCGGTTATGACCACGTCAAAGAGGATGATTAACAAGAAGTAGCGGTAAGTTTTAATTAAGTTAAGCCAGCTCACGCTCCCACCACCATCCCGATGATAATAGCCACGATAAAGGAAAAGACATAGCTCAAAGAATTACGGAGGATAGTTTCTTTTTTACCGAAATACCTGCTTTCCAGGGGGGCGGTGACGACGCCAACCATCATCAGGGTGGAAACAAATACGGCCATCTGCGTGATCCCGGCACCCCGGTCGAGTAAAGATTTAGCCAGGGGAAAGGCGACAAAACCCGGAATGAGGGTTATAGACCCAACGATGGAGCTGGCCAGCATACCAGGGAACCCGCTGTTTTTGCCAACCATGGCGGCAATGGTATGGGGTGACAGATAAGTGAGCATGATGCCAATCAAGCCCAGGACGACGGCAAAGTCGGGCAAGATGTTGGTAAATGATTTCCACCCCTTCATCAAAGCCAGCTTGGTCTTCAAGGGATCTTTTTTCCAAGAGATGCCTAGGCCTCCCAGGGCCAGAAGATAGAGTAAGAGGTTAAACACAGCCTTGCTCCTTTCAACATTGCTACATGGATTTTTTTATCCGCGCATGAAGGTAACTTGGCCTGCAGATTCAGCGACCGTGGCCCGTCTTTTGTTGACAGCAGCGCATTGATGCTTTATCCTGAAATCATGAAGACAACATACATATGTAAATGACAGATAGGAAGTGGTTGGATGTGCGGTCCCGGCAGCCATCATGGGCGCTGTGATTGCCGCGGCGCCAGGATGGAGGGCTTTTTACAGCCCTGCTTATTGTTATTGCTCTTTGAGAAACCCACCCACGGCTACGAACTGATGGAAAGCATAAACCGCCTGGGGTTATGGGAAGGAGTTCCTGATGCGGGTGCAATTTACCGTCACCTGCGCCGCCTGGAGGAAGAAGGCCTGGTACGGTCCCATTGGTCCACCGGCGGACCGGGACCGGCCCGCCGCAGCTATGAGATAACCCCGGAAGGGGTAGATTACCTCCATGACTGGGTGGTGACCATCCGCCGCAATAGAGACGCCCTGGAAACCTTCCTGCGCCGTTACGAAGCTATTTTTGGCCAGGACAAAGATATGGAGAAGGGGGATTAAGCCCCTTCTCCCAGTTCTTTAAGCCTCTCTTCCACAGCTTTGGCTTCGGCCTGCAGCTCTTTAAGATACTCCTCCAGGCGGGCTTTTTTCTCGGCAGCGGTTAAGAAGTGGCGGTGGAAACCGCCGGCGTGACGGCTGTGGCAGCAACCTCCCTCCTGGAGGCCCCCCATGTGGGCGTGGCAATGATGGTGACCATAAGCGGTGGACCTACACATTTCCCTTTCCCCTCCTTAGGCAGATTAGCCCATATATGTTATTAACATATATGGGCTAATTACATATTAGATCACGTTATTTAGCGTGTCAAGGGGTATTTTTTAACGGGAGTCCGCTGCCGGTTCCATGCGGGTCGGGACAGTAACATTGACCCGGACTACCAGGACGATGGAAAGACGCTACCTAGACAATAACCCCGTAAACCGGGGTTTTTCTTTTTAAAGGCCGGTTTTGAGTATTTAAGTCTAAGCGGGAGTAATTCAAGCCTTTGCCAACATCATCCCCGAAAACCAGCGCCGGGAAGGAACTATTGATCTTATGCGCCGGCGGGGAGTGGAAAGGGTGGTGGTCGACTTTATGTTTGTCCGGCTCATAGAATACTTTAAGGAAAAAGGCCGTGATACCTTTAACCTGGGCAGCCCGTAGAAACAATACGGATAACTTCCGGGATTGGCCAAGCCCTCATCGCAGCCGCCTGGTGGTATAATATATTTAAGACCAGCAAGAAAGGAGATAAACCGTCATGAGCACTGCCGAGATTTCCAGCGCCCTGGGTAAGGTCGCCTGCCCCTGCGGCCTGGTAGGAGTGAAACATGGGAACAAACACGACGTGACCACGGTGGCCTGGTTTACCCAGGAATCGTCCAACCCGCCCCAGGTAATGGTGGCCCTGCACCCCCACCGCTATGTCTTGGAACTCCTGGAGGCCGCCGATGAGTTTGTCCTCTCCATCCTGGCTGACGACCAGGAGGAAATTGCCGCCTTCTGCGGGGCAGCCATTCAGGCAGGGATGTCGATAAAATCAAGGAACAGGGCCTTGCTTCCGAACCGGTGGCGGTAATCACCATCACCACACCCTTGGTGAAAGACGCCCTGGCCAACCTGGAGTGCAAAGTGAGCAACCGTTTTCAGAGCGGCGATCACATTATTATTACCGGCCGGGTACTGGCGGCCACGGTCAACGGTGATAAAAAAACCTTGCTTGACTACGAACATAACATTGCTCACTGGGGCCGGTAGGTAACAAGCCCCCTTAAATCTCTTGGGGGGCGGGTAATAATAAGCTGAACCTGCAGGACCAGCTGGAAACAGGGAGTAACCATATCATAAAAATAAGTCCTGCAGCTTTATTGTTGCTGGGCTTATTTTCCAGAGGGGAGGCGCGACTTTATGTCGCTCGAAACTACTATTAACGCCCAAACGAAAGAATGGTTGCCGGAAGAAAGCCTGGCCAGGATTATTAAGAATATGGAATTCCCGGCGGAATACGCGGTCCAGGTTTATAACTTCTTTGCCGATGTAACTCTAGCGGATATAGACAAATTTGCTGCCACGTACGGTATTGGGGATATACTACTGAAGAAATATTACCTGGCCTATATCAAGAATATCTATCCCAATCCCGCGCTCGAGGAGATGCTGGCTTATGCCGATTGAACCCTGGCGTCAGCTTTTTCGTACGGCCCTGATCATCCTGGCGAGCCGGAGTATCACTACTGATGATTGGACCTTTGGCGGCGGTACGGCCCTGGCCCTTTTTCTCCACCATCGGGAGAGCCGAGACGTCGATATATTTCTAAGCGATGCCCAGCTTCTAAGCCTACTCACGCCCCGGCTTAATGAAGAGGTAGCAGGAGGGGTTTCCGACTATACCGAAGGCTCCAGCTTTTTGAAGCTGAAGTACCCTGAGGGCGAGGTCGACTTCATATTGGCTCCTTTTCTCACCCGTAATCCCTGGACGTTAATCGAACTGGAAGGGCTGAAGGTCCGGGTGGAAACGCCAGAAGAAATAATTATCAAGAAGCTATTTTATCGCGCCGAAACCCTCAGGGCCAGGGATGTGTTGGATACGGCGGCAGTGTTTGCCGTCAGGAAGAAATATTTACTGGCGTCAGCCATGGTTCTGGCACCCAGGTTGGTTGCTATCCGGCGGCGATGGGAAAGGCTGCAGCCGGCGTTTTTCCAGGAAGCACGACTGTTACGGGTAAAAGAGGAGCTGTTGGATAACACCCCGGCTCTTTTTACGGCGTTTTTAGATGAACTTCGCGGCCAGGTAGGTCTTTAATTACCCCCCAAGCCCGGGTAACTGTTGTTGATTCACACAAGACAACCGGACATATCTGTAAATTGCTTCCATGTTACGGGTGGGTAGTTCACATCGTGATGAGCAGGGGTCGCAGAACCGGTCGTATTTGCGAACTACTTGTATGAGCTATGAGAATATGAGAAAGTCTAATCGGACGTTATGGTAGTTTAATCGTCGCGGATTGGGCAGGAACCCCGATAAAATCCAATTAGATCACGTTATTTAGCGTGTCAAGGGGTATTTTTTAGCGGGATTCCCCTGCCGGTTCCATGCGGGTCGGGACAGTAACATTGACCCGGACTACCAGGGCTGCCAGTAGAATTAATAGGAAAAGGCACAAGGCATAAAGGGCAAAGAAACGGTTGAAATTAAAAGCATGGATCAGGCGGCCGCCGATGGCCGTACCGACACCGCCGCCGCCCATAAAGGCGAAGGCGACCAGGGACATGGCCGTACCCCGGGCCTGGGCGGCAAATTCCGTAGCAATGGTCAGCAGGGTGGAGTGGGCCAGCATAAAGCCCAGCCCCAGCAGGGCCACACCCAGGATTAACAGCAGAAGTTGGGCGCCATAGCCCCAGAAGAGGATGTCGGCTACAGCGGCAGCCAACAGGCCTGCCAGCAGGATCGGGCGCCGGCCCCACCGGGCCGCCAGCGGGCCACTGGCCCGTCCGGCCAGGACGGCGGCAATACCAAAGGCCGTCATGATTAGGCCGATGACAAAGTTATTATAGTGGTAGGTCTGGGCAATATATGCTCCCAGGTAAGAGAAAGAACCGATGATTAGGATGCCTTCTAAAAGTACCACGAGATAGGTTGGCGCGCTGATGGCGTTGCTTAAAAGGCAAAGGTAGGGGTTGAAAAACTGGCTTTTAGGGTTGCGGACCGAGGGTATCTGGCGGCCGGCGATGTAAAGCAACAGGGTGGATACCAGGGCCAGCAGAGAGTAGACGGCAAAAACTCCCCGCCAGCTCAGGAAATAGGCAATGGTTCCGCCGATGGCCATGCTCAGACCCTGGCCCAGAAAGGAAATGCCCATGAAAGTACCGATGGCGGATTGTCGCTCCTGGAGGGGGACCACGTCGCCGATAAGGGCCAGAGAGATGGGCATCACTGAGGCGGCAAAGACACCGGTCAGGGCGCGATAGAAGGCTAGATCGGTCAGGCTGAAACCCAGGGCGCTTAGGGCCGTTCCAATCGTAAAGAACGCCATCGCCAGGTTAACCACCTGGCGCTTACCGTAACGGTCGGCCAAGGGACCAAAGATGAGCTGGAACAGGCCAAAGGGAATCATGTAGGCGGTAATCAACAGGCCGGCCCGGATCGGCTCAATATTTAAAGAGCGGGCAATAGCCGGCAAGATGGGTGAGACCACCCAGTTGTCGGCCATGACGGTAAAACCGGCCAGGCCGAGGATGAGGATCAGGATGTTGCGCTTCATTATGATGTTCCTCCTGAAGTACAATATAGGAATAAACGCATATATAACATAGCAATCTAAGAGTAATTTGTCAAGGATAAGTTCGCTTAAAATTAATGGGAGCGAAGAAAATAAACTGTGGGGTCTGAAAGGAAAGCGATCAAAAAGCGGATGGAAAAAAGTAAGCTTGTAGAACCTAAATTACCATTGACATTATTATCAAACCCTAGTATTATATAATAAATGGCTTATATATGGGGGTGCAATGGTGACCATAAAAGAGTGGGAAAAGGTCTTTAAAGCCTTGGGCCAGCACCTGCGGTTACGGATTATTGCCTTGCTGGCCGAACAGGAATTGTGTGTCTGCGAGCTGGAAGAAATCTTGGGTATCACCCAGCCGGCTATCTCCCAGCACTTGCGGGTCCTGAAGGAAGCCGATCTGGTCGGGGAGGAAAAGGTAAGCCAGTGGGTCTTTTACCATCTGAATAAAGAAAAGTTAGCCACTGTTTTACAAGGATGGCTGGCCTACCTGGACGTACCCCTGGCGACGAAAAAGGAGTTTGCCGCCGATTATGATAAACTCCAGCAGCTCCTGGAAAACCCGAAGGTCGCCTGCCGGCCGCCCCAGAAGAGGGGTGGAAGAGATGGCGCCTGCTAAAGAAAGGGAGCCGGCCGGTAGTCCCACATATGGTAGTTAACTCTGGTTACGGTTTACCAGTAACGGTACCATAAGTGATGCCGGACTTATATGTCCATTGCCACCGGCACCGGCGTAAGAGAAGGAAAAGGCAGAAAACCAGGAGTTTCGATCCAGCAATTAACGATAACCGGTGCTCGTGGATCGTAAATGAAGAACTGGAACTCCGCGTATAGGGGAGGACTGAAATTATGACACAAGTAAAAAAATATCAACCCGTGGCCAGATTATCCCTGCTCGACCGCTTTCTCACTGTGTGGATCTTCCTGGCTATGGCCTTCGGCGTAGCCATGGGTTATGTGGTGCCCGGGGTGGCGGAGGCCTTGAATAAAATGTCGGTAGGAACAACTTCCATCCCCATCGCCATTGGCCTCATCGTCATGATGTACCCGCCCCTGGCCAAAGTGAAATACGAAGAACTGGGCAAAGTGTTTCGCAATGGTAAAGTCATGGCCCTGTCCCTGGTGCAAAACTGGATCATCGGACCCATCCTGATGTTTGTCCTGGCCATCATCTTTTTACACAATTACCCCGAATACATGGCCGGCCTCATTTTAATCGGCCTGGCGCGCTGCATTGCTATGGTCATTGTCTGGAACAGCCTGGCCCGGGGTGACAGCGAGTATGCCGCTGCCCTGGTAGCCCTGAACTCTATTTTCCAGGTCATCTTCTATTCGGTCTATGCCTATATTTTCATCACCCTGCTGCCGGGATGGCTGGGCTTTCAAGGGCTGAGAGTTCACGTTTCCATCGGCGAGGTAGCCACCAGTGTAGCTATCTATCTGGGCATCCCCTTCCTGGCCGGGGTTATCACCCGTTTTACCCTCATGCCGGCCAGGGGCAAAGAATGGTACGAGAAAACCTTTGTCCCGAAGATCAGCCCCCTGGCGTTAATCGCTCTCTTGTTTACCATTGTGGTCATGTTCTCCCTGAAGGGCCAGTATATCGTCTCCCTACCTATGGATGTAGTCAGGATTGCTGTGCCCTTAATTTGCTACTTTGTGATTATGTTTCTCTTCTCGTTTTTCCTCAGCATGCGCCTGGGGGTCAACTACGAGCAAACAACCACCCTCTCTTTTACGGCTGCCAGCAATAACTTTGAGCTGGCCATCGCCGTAGCCGTAGCCGTCTTCGGCATCAATTCCGGCCAGGCCTTCGCCGCGGTTATCGGCCCCCTGATTGAGGTACCGGTGATGATTGGCCTGGTCAATGTGGCCCTGGGCTTCCAGCGGCGTTATTACGGGGCGGTACCGGGCAGGAAATAAGCAGGGAAAAAGGGAAATTAACGGAGAAAGGGAGGCGGCAAGCGTTTGCCTTCCTTTTTGTATTACCTGGTGAGGGACCTGGAAAGTAAATTTTGCTTGTTGGTCCCTCCTGGAAATGTTAAAATAGTAGCAGACGTTAATATAGGTTGTGTAGGCAATCCGGCCATCATAAGAATTAGCTATTATAAAGCCGATTTTCTATCAAGGTTAAGGTTCTGGGCTTCTGGTATGGAATGGGGGAGGCAGAATCGATGGTTGGAAGATACTTGGCCCCAAAATGGGTAAGAGAATTATTTCGGAGCGCCCCCTGGTGGCTACTCGGTATCTTTTTAACAGGACATCTGCCAGTGTTTCTCTGGTGGATATTGACGGGAAACGCTCAAGCTATAAAACCGATTTTGTTTGTAACTTCGCCTATTAGTATCGTGCTGGTATTTATTGTGTGGGGCTTTACCCTATTGACTTTACCTTTCGTAACGATGTATGACACTCTCCCAACAAAGAGTGAAATGTGGGCTTGGGCGGCTTTGGGCTCTTTTATTTTAGGAGTGGGCATTTACCTGGGTTTTTTGCTTTTCAGATTTGACATTCTTCTTGCGGCCAGAGTAGGGACAGTAGTTTTACTTGTAAGCCTGGTCGCGGCGCGTTTTATTCAAGAATGGATTGCTCGTAGTTGTATTCTGCAGGAGAAATAACGGCTGCAAATCAGTTAACTCCTGGTAAGGAAAATGCTGTACCGCTGGGCGGTGCAACGCACCGCACCGGCCATCCTGGCGGAGTATTAAAAATGCTGCTTGATCAGAAACAGATTATCAGCGCTATTCAGTGCCATGTCCAAAACCAGCCGCGGGTGGCTGTTGTCTACCTAATGGGTTCTTATGCTGCAGGCACGGCCACCCCTTTAAGCGATGTAGATGTAGGTATTGGTGTTTACCCTTCCCTGTATGCAGATGCCCACGCAGCCCTGGACCTGGTCGCAGAGCTGGAGTACCATCTGGGAGAGGCGCTTTTTCCTGCCTATACCCCTGACCCCTGGACGGAATGGCTATTTAACCCGGTAGAGGTGGTAGTGCTCAATGCGCCCCACACCATCTCTTCCCTCCCCTGGATGCTGGCCGCTGCCCTGCCGGTTCATACCCCGGATGCTAATTTTAAAGCTGAATTGGAAAAGCTGGCCTTCCGGCAAGGCCGACCCACGCCGGAAGAGGCCAGCATTGCCGCCTGGCGTTTAAAAGCGCGATGGATTATTCGTGCCGCCCGGGGCCAGGTTTTTGCCCCTTATGAAGGGCTTTTACGTACCTGCCTGAATCTGGCCCACCGGGCGGTAGTCAGGCTAGAGCTACCCGTACCGGAGGAACGACGGCAGCTGCCCCGGGTGCTGGCTAACGCCGGCATCATTACCCGGCGGGTGACTTCTTTTATCGAGGAAGCCATACATTACCTGAGTAATAACCGGATAGAATTCGGGACGTGGAGATATTTGGGTCGCCAACTCTACTTGCTGGCTGACTATGCCCTACAGGTGGAGGACGCCCTGGAACAGACCGTGAGGCTATAGATGGCAAACAAGGGGACGATTCTCTTGTCTGTGCCACAAACGGGAGAACCGTCCCCTGTTTGCCTGCTATTTCACTACGGGCAGCCTGGCGTCCTGGCAGATTACGTCTACGAGAGCGGGTTCCGGTAGGTCCAGGGCCTGACGTAGAGTCGCTTCCAGCAAGGCAGGGTCTTCAACCCAGAAGCCCCGAGCACTGCAGGCGAGCATAAGCCGCGCGAGAGACCTTTGGCTCCTAGCCGGCGGCAAAGGTAGAGTGGCTGTGTGGCGGGAGCACCGGATCATCGTCAGGACATAGCTATACCATTTCTGGTAGGTTATCTAACCCCGGCCATTAAGGTAAGGCTGGGGTTTTTCATTACCTCTGGGTAGAAAATTCTAAAATAGGGAGAACGGATGTACCCGACAGTATTTGGCGGGATGACGGAGTAAGGTTTATTTATGAAGAATGGATATCCGGGACAGAGGTTGCAACCTAGAGAATTGAGCATTGGCACATATGCTGCCGGCAAGAAAACTACCGATAAAGGCAGGATATACCAGATGAGTATAGAATAATGTTAATTAGAACCAATAAAGGCATATATCGAAACGAAGGGCCAAGACTATTTTTGATTTAATATTATTTAACATAATGGAAATCCTGTACCCACGTTTAGACAAGATATCTTTTTCTGGTAACGGGGTTATGGTTTGCATACCCCTTCGGCAGGATTTAGAACGTAAGCTGACTCTAGGTAAGTTTTAATTTGCATCACCCGTTAATCTTAGCGGGACTTAAGGGTTAACTCTGATAGAATTAAATGCTTCGTGATATTTTCATAAAGATGAGCTTATACTTTAGAAGGCTTAAAAAAGAAGAGCATTGGCCCTAAAAAGGATGAGGTGAGAGATCTTGTACCCAGCAACAATGCATCCGGTAAGGTACAGTCGGAATTTGAGAGGGAGGTCATGCGCCGGCTGGTGAATTGTGGTTACCGGGTGCAGGCCCAATGGCCGGTTGGCTATTACCGTATTGATCTGGTGGTTAAAGGGAAGGGGCGCAGGCTGGCCATTGAGTGTGATGGCGACCGTTATCATCCCCTGGAGAAATTAGAAGAAGACATGGCCCGCCAGGCAATCCTGGAACGGCTCGGGTGGCGATTTGTACGTATTCGAGGTAGTCATTTTTTTCGAGACCCCGATGGGGCTATGCAAGTGGTATCAGTGAAGTATCTAGTGATGAGCTGGTTGAATGGGTATCTGGTACAACATCCAGGCTCTGGTTCAGTTTGGCACGATGGGCCAAGGAGGAAGGCTTCTTTGAAGGATGGGAACGCCGGTTATTATATAACATTGGTCGCTACGTAGATAAAGGCTGGACTGTTTCGGTCAAACAAGCTAACCAGGCAAAACGTTTATATAGCGAGGCCATCTCAAGGGGCTTTCGGGAACAGGCCTTAGTATAATAAGTACTACCGATTATGTGGTGGAAAGCGAGAGAAGTGATGTGATTCCTAAGGGGCAGTGGAGATAGCAGCGGGTAGTTCTGGTACCGGGAAGCTCGTACGGCTCATCTTAAGAGCCGGGTCTGACCTATGTACGTTACAACCAGGTGACTCCCAATCCCATGGACCAGGTAGATGAAGCCGCCAGCCTGGTCCGGGAACAGGGAGCCCAGGCCGTCATAGCCATTGGCGGGGGCAGCCCCATTGATGCGACCAAGAGTGTGGCTGTTTTGCTGGGCCTACCCGGATAAAACAGCCCGTAATCTCTTCCTGCTAGAGTTTACGCCCACAAAGGCTGCTCCTATTATCGCCATCAATCTCACCCATGGTACAGGTACGGAAGCTAACCGCTTTGCCGTGGTCAGTATTCCCGAAAGGGAATACAAGCCGGCCATAGCCTTTGACTGCATTTACCCCTTGTATTCCATAGATGATCCGGCCCTGACGGTTAAACTCCCGGCCAACCAGACCCGTTATGTCACCATTGACGCCGTCAACCATGTGGTGGAAGCCGCCACCAGCAAAGTGGCTAGCCCTTACTGTGTTCTCCTAGCCCGGGAGACCGTAAGATTGACGGCCCGCTACCTACCCCAGGTTATGGCCCATCCGGAAGATCTGACGGCTCGCTATTACCTGCTCTATGCCTCACTAATTGCCGGCATCGCCTTTGACAATGGCATGCTGCACTTCACCCATGCCCTGGAGCATCCCTTGAGCGCTGTCAAGCCGGACCTGGCCCACGGGCTGGGGCTGGCTGTCCTGCTCCCGGCCGTGATCAAGCAGATCTATCCGGCTGTGCCGGAAGTGCTGGCCTCTATCCTGGCGCCAGTAATACTGGACTTATAGGGCATTCCCGGTGAAAGGGAAAAAGCAGCCCAAGAGGTGGAGGAATGGCTGGCCACCCTGGGTATAACAGCAAAATTGCGGGATCTGAGATTCCAGGAAGGGGACGTAGGGAAGCTAACCGAACTGGCCTTTAATACCCCGAGCCTGGATCTACTTTTGAGCCTGGCCCTGGTGCCAGGCGACAGGCAGGCGGTGGGGACCATTTACCGCCACTCGTTTTAAGGCTTGCTTGTTTTCAGCCGCACCCGACCAGCATAATATCAGGGAAACAAGCAAGTCAGGGTTAGCAACGGTTAAGGGGATCAACCGGACCAACGATTATGCCTTTAAACGCATCCTGGGTTCTGAGGAAGACAAGGAAGCTCTGCTGGGTTTTCTCAACGCGGTGCTCAACCCCCCGTCCGGCCGGGAGTTCACTTACGTCGAACTGCTGGACCGGGAGCTGGACCCCGCCAGTTTGCTCGACCGCGGCGCCCGTATGGAAAATCCGGCCATCCGCAAGGCCCTGACTTTAAGCGCAACGAGCAGGAGCGCTGGCTGTACGAATTACGGGAGAAGGCCCTGCGCGATGAAATCTCTATGATGGAGGGGGCCAGGGCGGAAGGTAAGGCGGAAATGGCCCAGGAAGCCATCTGCCAGTATTTAGAAGCCCGGTTTGGGAAGGCTTCCCGGGATTTGCAGAAAAAAGTTACTCAATACAACAACCTGGAGGTACTAACTAAAATCATGAATAAGATCTACACTGCCAGTTCGCTGGAAGACGCCTGGGCCATCATTGAGGCATAGCTATACCAGATGCAGCGCGTTACGAGGCCCTGGGCGGCGCGATTAACTACCGGGCCCGTGTGGATAAAATCCTGGTGGAGAATGACCGGGCGGTGGGGAACCACAACGCTATACAGGTAACTGGCGTGGCCTCCAGGCCTGGTCGGCACCGGGTCTGGGGGGATGCTCAAAGGGGTCAGCCGTACCCTGCCCGGCTTGGCGAATTTCCATATGGTCGGCCAGTGGGCCGAGGGCATGATCGGCGTCTCGACGGCGGCGGTATCAGGGCGCAACTTGATTAAATCCCTTTGTCGCCGGGAACGCCGGTCTTTTACGACCCGGACTGCAGAAGAGAGCAGAAAAATGGTTGAATGTTAACCGCCAAAAAATTATCGAAGGGGTTGATAGATAATGCAAAGGGCTTGAGAGGGTAGATTGCTAAAAGAGATTGATGTTTTCCCAACATCGGCTTGATATCCTTGTTTTATACTAAATTTAGGAGGGCCTAAAGCTGATCAGTGCAGGTCCCAGATCAGGACATAAAAATCTAAATGGAAATTAATACAAAAGTCATGGGGAAAGGTACAATCTTTTGTTCCCATGGCTTTTTTATTATTTTGCTTAAGAACATATGTACCCGACAGTATTTGACGGGTGGACGGGTTAAGATTGATTTGTAAAGGACCTACTACAAGGCCATATACTGCAAGCAAGAAAATTGGTGATAACGGCAGGATATACCAAAAAATTGTAGAATGGTTTTATTGTTAATCGACATAAATAAAGGCATCTTCGGCGGGAAAAGATGGACCATGTTGCACCTGGCGTCACCAGCAGCGTACAATTCGCCCGGGGGGAAGGCAGCATGGCGGCAATTGCAATTAAGGAGGAGATTAGCGCCAGGATCGCCCAGGTCCGCAGTCTTTATTATCAGCTGATTCTGCTGGTGGCCCCATCAGGATCGGGAAAAACGCGTATCCTGCAGGAGCTGGCCAGGCAGCAGGGTTACCATTACATAAACGTCAACCTGGAACTCAGCCGCCGCCTCCTTGACCTGAGCCGGAGACAGCGCGCCCTGCATACACCCAGGTTGCTGGTCGCAATTATACAGGATCTAGGGGCCAGGGTTTACTTGCTGGATAACCTGGAGATCCTGTTTGACCCGGCCCTGCAGCAGGACCCCCTGCGTTTATTGCAGGGCCTGGCCCGCGACCGCACCATTGTGGCGGCCTGGAACGGTTTTCTGGAAAAAGGGCACCTGATCTACGCCGAACCGGGCCACCCGGAGTACCGCCGCTACCCGGTTGACGACCTAACCATTGTCACCACCGGGAACCAGATCGGGCCGGAGCCAGGGATATAGCCGGAGGAAAAGCAACATAAGGCGCTATCAGCACTAGCGTATCCAGGTGGCCATCGGCCGGCGCCTGACAAAGGAGAAATGACGTGATGTGCTATGGTGATTTGATCCAGTTCGATCCCATTGAAACCGTGGTCCAGCTGCGGGATGCCGATAAAATGACGGCCGCCAGGCAGCTGGTGGCTACCTACGTTGTCTCGGAGGATATGGCCGAGAGACTGACCGGCGTAGTTTTTCCGAACCTGCAGTTCGACCGGCCGGCCGATAACAAAGGCATCCTGGTGGTAGGCAATTACGGTACCGGTAAATCCCACCTCATGGCCGTCATCTCCACAGGCGGCAATCATCAGCAGCCGCGGCAACGTCCGCGACCTGGTTAATGCGGTGGCCGCGGCCTGCCTGGCGACTAACTTCCAGAATCAAGCCCCCAATTATCCGGTATTTTCCATCCTCATCACCAGCGCCAATCGTCCCCAGGCAGCCCAGGACGCCCTGCGCTGGATAGCCGGGAGCAACAGGACCAAACAGGGAACCGCCGTGCTGGACGCCCTGGGGCTCCTCGACGGCGAGCGGCTGGACCCCTCCCGTTCGCCTTACGCCCTTCATATCCTGGAGTTGCTACGCCAGAAGGGGCCGGGGCAGGTGGTAAACCGGTCGGAGATTGTCCAGCCGGTGATGGACGTGGAGTATATGGCCCCGGAAACCTTTCGCCTGGAACCTGAATGGGTGGTGGTCCTCCTGGCAGCCCTGGTTTACTCGGGGGACCTCATCTTATCCATTACCGGGCAGGAGTTTGACGCCACCGCCTTACCCGCCCTGGCGGCGACGCCGGTGGCCGTGTTAAGTTCCTTCAAACATATCAAGCTGCCCCGGGAATGGAACGTACCAGGGATCAAAGCCCTTTTTGAGTTGCTGGGCCTGGCACCGGGGCTGGCGGTAGAGGTCACCCAGGGGAAGGAGGGGCCGGTGCAGCAGCTGCAGCAGGCCATCCGGGAGACAGTGGAGCAACTGGTAATGGCCCGGTAGCACCTGGGGGCCAATGAAGACCGGCGTAAAGCCGCCCTGGCCGGCGACGGCCGCCTGGAGAAGCTGCAGCAGCTGGCTACCATTGACCTGATGCCGGCCGGCCAGCTAACCGCATTCCAGAACCGCCTGGGATCCCTCCGGACCTGTTTTGCCCTGACCGCCGGGGACCTGGAGACAGGGCCCGTTTGCCCCCACTGCGGCTTTAAACCCGCCAGCGAACGCGGCGAAGGGCCGGCCGGGGCTACCCTTGACGCCCTGGATCAGGAACTGGACCAACTCCTGGATACCTGGACGCGAACCCTCATCACCAACCTGGAAGACCCGACCATCCGGGAAAACCTGGCCTTGCTCCAGCCCGGGGCGCGGCAGCGCATCGAAGCTTTTCTCCAGGCGCGGGCCCTACCGGAACACCTGGACCGGGGGTTCATCCAGGCCGTACGGGAGGTCCTTTCCGGCCTGACTAAAGTGCTCATCAAAAGTGAGGACCTGCGTGCCGCCCTGCTGGCAGGCGGCTCCCCGGCCACCATTCCCGAACTGCGCCAGCGCTTTGAAAACTACCTGGCTGGGCTCACGGTCGGCAAAGACCCGGCCAGGGTGCGGGTTATTCTGGAATAAGAGATAGAGGGATGCAAGGAATGGCAGAGACAGAATTATTTACAGGGCAGCCCGGCGGGGCTGAAGAGCAGCCGGTAGAGTGTTTAGGTTTTACTTTCGCTAATGAAGAAGCCAGGCGGGCCTATTTTACCGACAAGTTGTGCCAGGGTCTGGAGGAACTACAGGCCAAACTAGGCGGGGTGCCCTTCACCTCCGTGGAAGACGCCGTGGCCCGCCTGCGGTCGGTGGAAAGGTGGCCTGTGGGCGATGAGGCGCAGCTTTGGGAACTGGCCCAGCGTATGCGCCGGGGGGATGCGGGCAAGGATCTGCTGCAGCGCTGGCAGGATGAGGTCGGCTTCCCCCACGGGGAGATCGAGGACATCCTGCGTCTCTCCGACCCGCCCTACTACACTGCCTGCCCCAACCCCTTCCTGGATGATTTCATCAAGCTCTACGGCAAGCATTACGACCCGGCTGTGCCTTATAACAAGGAGCCCTTCGCGGCGGATGTGAGCGAGGGGAAGAATGACCCCATCTACAACGCCCATTCCTACCACACCAAAGTGCCCCATAAAGCCATCATGCGCTACATCCTGCACTATACGGAACCCGGGGACCTGGTCTTTGACGGCTTTGCCGGCACCGGCATGACCGGCGTGGCCGCCCAGCTCTGCGGCGACCGCCAGGCAGTGGAAGCCCTGGGTTACCGGGTGCAGGACGACGGCATTATCCTCAAACCCGAGGAAGAAAACGGCCGGACGGTCTGGCGGCCCTTCTCCCGGCTGGGGGCGCGGCGGGCCATCCTGAACGACCTCTCCCCGGCCGCCACCTTTATCGCCTATAACTATAACACGCCGGTGGACGTGGCCGAATTTGAAGGCGAGGCCCGGCGCATCCTGCAGGAAGTGGAAGACGAGTGCGGCTGGATGTACCTTACCCTGCACAACCCTGCTGGCGATCGGGTGGCCAGGGCCCTCGAACTTCTTTCCTCTATGCCCCCGGCCGGGTGGGCGAAAACGCCCGGCCTGTCCTGGGGTCGTATCAATTACACCGTCTGGTCCGACGTTTTCGTCTGCCCGGAATGCAGCGGCGAGGTGATCTTCTGGGACGCCGCCGTGGATAAAGAGGCGGGCCGGGTGCGCGACACCTTCCCCTGCCCCCATTGCAACGCCCGCCTCACCAAGCGCGCCATGGAGCGGGCCTGGGTGACGCGGTTTGATAAAGCCATCAACCAGGCCGTCCGCCAGGCCAAACAGGTGCCGGTGCTCATTAATTATACCTATGGCCGGAAGCGCTTTGAGAAAAGGCCCGACGCCTTCGACCTGGCCCTCATTGAGAAGATTGAGGAGAGCGACATTCCCTACTGGTTCCCTACTGACCGGATGCCGGAGGGTGAAGAATCGCGCCGTAATGATGACATAGGCATAACTCACGTGCACCATTTTTATACGAAGCGGAATTTGTGGGTTTTATCTTGCATCTTCACCTGTGGAGGCTACCTGACTACCACAGCACAGTTAACTTTTTATTTCGTGTTAACCGGGATTTCGCAAATTAGTAGCAGGCAGTCAAGTTTTCGTTATGATTCCCGAAATCCTGATAACACAGCTGGAGGTATACTAAAGGGTACTTTATACGTTCCATCACTCCCTAGAGAGGGGTCTGTCTTCGAGAACGCGAAACGGCGTCTAAGGGCCATAATATCTATGCTGCATATACATAAGCAACTTCAACCCAAAAGGAGCTCGCTGGTCGAGAGCTTATCTGCTTCTCATACCTCGTTAAAAAGGGCTTGTGTGACTGATTATATCTTTGTTGATCCGCCCTTTGGCGGCAACCTAATGTATTCTGAACTCAACTTTCTCTGGGAGGCCTGGCTTAGGGTCTTCACCAACAATAGACTGGAGGCCGTAGAAAATAAGGTCCAGGGTAAGGGGCTGGCCGAGTACCGGGACTTGATGACCAGCTGTTTTCGGGGATACTACCGGATGCTTAAGCCCGGTAGGTGGATGACGGTGGTCTTCCACAACTCCAAAAACAGCGTCTGGAACGCCATCCAGGAAGCCCTCCAGGACGCCGGCTTTGTGGTCGCTGACGTGCGTACCCTGGATAAGAAACAGGGGACTTTCAAACAGGTTACTAGCGGAGGCGCCGTCAAGCAGGACCTGGTTATCTCCGCCTATAAACCCAACGGCGGCCTGGAGGAGCGCTTCAAGCTGGAAGCAGGAACTGAGGAAGGGGTATGGGACTTTGTCCGCACCCACCTGCGCCAATTGCCCGTTTTTACCGCCCAAAGCGACCAGGCCCAGGTCATCGTCGAGCGCACTAATTACCTGCTTTACGACCGCATGGTGGCCTTCCACGTGCGGCGCAACGTCATGGTTCCCCAATCGGCGGCGGAATTCTACGCCGGGCTGACGCAGCGCTTTCCCGAGCGCGACGGCATGTATTTCCTGTCCGATCAGGTGGTGGAATATGACCGGAAACGCATGACCGTGCGGGAAGTCCTCCAGCTCCAGTTCTTCGTCACCGACGAGGCCTCAGCAATCCAATGGCTAAAAGCGGCGCTTCTAAAGAAACCCCAAACTTACCAGGAGCTTTTCCCTCTATTCATTAAAGAAATCTCCGGCTGGCAGAAGCACGAGAAGCCCCTGGAATTAATGGAGCTTCTGGAGCAAAACTTTTTACGTTACGACGGTAAGGGCCCCATCCCGGCCCCCATCGTGGCCTGGTTGAAGTGCTCGGAGAAATACCGGCCCCTTCTCCAGGAACTGGAGGCCCGGCAGGAGAACGTCACCCTCAGGGGCTTGGAGACTACTGACCAGCAACTCCTGAATGTCGCTAAAGACCGCTGGTATATCCCCGACCCCAACCGCGCCGCCGACCTGGAAAAGCTGCGCGAGCGCGCCCTGCTGAAGGAATTTGACGACTACCGCCAGTCCACCCAGCGCCGGCTCAAGGTCTTCCGCCTGGAAGCCATCCGCGCCGGCTTCAAAAAAGCCTGGCAGGAACGCGACTACCGGACCATCATCACCGTCGCCCGCAAAATCCCGGAAAACGTCCTCCAGGAGGACTCCAAACTGCTGATGTGGTACGACCAGGCGGTAACAAGGAATGAAAAATAGATACCGATATTGTGTTATTTATACTTTTAATTACTAGTAGAGTAAGAAGGGAGATTGATTAAAAATGGCGGACTATGTATATACTGTTGTACCATCTAGGATTTCCGAGTTGCTAAGTAAGATTCGTGAAACAGGGATACCGACCAAGAAAGTTACTAAAGAATGGCTTGATGCATTAGGATTTAAATCCAAGAATGATTATACGCTATTGCGTGTACTTAAGTTTATTCAGTTTGTTGATACCTCAAGTTTTCCATCCGATTTGTGGAAAGATTATCGTGGAGCAAACTATAAGAGTGTATTAGCTAAAGGCATTAGAAATGGCTATGCTGACTTATTTGCTACATACCCTGATGCTCATATAAGAGGCAATAAAGATCTTGAGGATTTTTTTGCAACAAAATCTTCGCTTGGTAAGAGTACTATAAGTAGGGCAATAACGACGTTCAAAGCCTTATGTGCACTGGCAGATTTCAGTGCTGTAAATATAGTAGAGGATATTAATAATAATGTAATCGAACCTCTTGTGCAGAGTCCCGCAACAACATATAAGCCTGATACAAATAATAAATCAGGCATCACTATAAATATTAATATCCAATTATCTCTACCAGAGACAAAGGATGCAGATGTTTATGACTTACTTTTTTTATCCCTTAAGAAGCATCTTTTAAATGGAGGGCATATTTGTGACTGATTTGTTGCAAGTCATTGTGAATCAGGCAATATACTTCGAGAGAGAAGCCCATGCAATATTGTCTCGAGATGAAACATCCAAATCAAGAATCATTTCTCTTGATGATACCCGGAGGCACCTCGAAAGCCTTTCACTTGAACAAGACATTCTCATTAAACAGGCCTTGCTATGCGTAGAGAAGGGTGTCTATCGTGCAGCCCATGTGATGGCGTGGGTTGCATTTGTAGACTTCTTGGAAAAAATGTTGCTATCTATTGGGTTAAAAAGGATAAAAGAAGTAAAGCCGGGATGGTCAAAGTTTAAGAGTTACCAGGAACTTTGTGAAAGTGTACCAGAGTATCAGCTGATTGAGGTTGTCAACGAACTTGGTCTAATATCGAAAACGGAGATGAAAACTATTCATGGACTTCTATCAAAACGAAATGAATGTGCACATCCGAGCTCCTATCATCCTGACTTAAACGAAAGTATTGGTTACATATCAGAATTATTAAATCGGATTAAGGCCCTTAAGGAAAGGGAAGTGAACAGCACACGATTTTAGTCTACTCTTTATGGAAGGAATGTAGTGTATACTTTGGGATCAGCGGTAAGTATGTGGGTATGGTCAATAGAATATCATCAAATATGCCGGATCGTTAACTTCCAGGTGCTGTGGGGTGAGACTTATTATCGCATCTGGCTGCCATCCCGGGATGCGGTTGTCCGGGTCAGGGCTGAGCAACTGAAACCCCTGGACTCGCCCGGGGCCATGTTCGGGCCGCACCATGTGACCTATATCGCCGCTGCGGCCAGGTTGACCGACGCCATGGCCCGCAACCTTCTCCTAGCCCCCGTGGCCGCAGATATCATTCCCCTGCCGCACCAAATCCAGGCCCTGGCGCGGGCGGTGGCCGGCGACCGGGTACGGTATCTCCTGGCCGACGAGGTGGGGCTGGGCAAGACCATCGAGGCCGGGCTCATTATGCGGGAATTAAAGCTCCGGGGCCTGGTGTGGCGCACTCTGGTCATCGTGGACGGGGCCCACCGCCTGGCGCAACTGGAACGGGAGCAGCAGGAGTGGTCCGGCCGGATGGAACAGCAGGCCCTGTTCCTGCCGGAGATGGTTCCCCTGTTATTACTTCGAGTCGAGGAGGCAGGTGCGGGGTAGATGGCAAGCTGGCGGGACCAGATTTTGCAGGAATTCACCTCCCGGGCCGACCGCCTTACCCTGGTGGCGGATCCCGACGGCCTTCTGGTGGAGGAAGAAATACTTGCCGCCCTCAGGGAGCGGGGCTTTGATTTGCTTACCCTGGAGGATAATGTTGCTTTCCGCCTGGCCTATGAATCCCATTATCGTTCCCGGTGGGACAGGGGGGAGGCTGTGGATACGGTGGTAGCCCTGCAGGTACTTAACCTGGACCCCTGCACCCTGCCTTACGACCTCTGGCAAAACAGCCGCAAATTATCCTTCACCCTGGGTGATCTCTTTCCCAACCTGAGCTACCCGGTGGTTAGCAACCTGGACCGGAGTGATCTGGACGCCCTTTACCGGGCGCAGGTTTTATATAACCCGCAGCCCCTGGGGGACAATGCCACCAAGGATTTTATTCTCCGGTATGTTTTCGAGATTGCCCCGGAGCTGATTAAGGAGCCCCAGGACCTGTTGCGGGTACTCCTCAGACATCACTACCGGGGCCGGCGGTTGCCTCCCCTTCTCGATGAAAGGATTATTCAGATTTTGCGCCTGAGCGGGCGCTTCCGGGATTGGCCCCTGGAGATGATTATCCCCGACCGGGGCGCCTTTTTCGCCTTTTTACAGGAGCGGTGGCCGGCCTTTCTGGACCACCGGGTAATGGTGGTGGACAGCCGCGCCGCGGAAAACCGGGCGGTCTATCACCCCTCTATCCCGGGACCCATCGACCTTCCCTTTGACCATGACGACGTGCGGGTTTATCTCGATAACCTCTTCCTGGAGGGTTACCTGCAACCTGTGGCCTATCCCCAGGCTTTCCTGGTGCAAGAGAAGTGGATATCTGCCGGGCTCCGCATTGATCCTGGTGCCGATTGGCTACGCCGGATTAACGGCCTCCTGGAGAAAGCTAAGGAGGCCTTACCAGGCATAACGGCCCGGCACCAGGAGTGGGTGGGCTTTGCCCGCACCTGGGCCGAACTGGTGGTATTGCTGTTTGCAGGAAAAAGCGGGGATTACCCCGATGTGGGGGAACGCTTCCAGGCCCTAGTGGCCAAGGTGGATGCCGCCTTCCTTGCCTGGGTGCGGCAGCGTTACGCCGGCCTTTATAACCAGCCGGCCATACCGCCGGTGATGGTGCACCACATTCCTCGCGCTATGGCCAGAGACATGGCGGCAACCAGGACGCGGAAGGTTGCCTTGATCCTGATCGATGGCCTGGCCCCGGGTGGCGTTGGCAGGAGGAGGGGGTCTTTGCCTGGCTGCCAACCCTGACGGCCGTTTCCCGCCAGGCGGCCTATGCTGGCCGGCCCCCCTTTTATCTGGGCGAGGGCATTTATACCACCGCGCGGGAACCGGCCCGGTGGAATCAGTTCTGGATTAATCAGGGGCTGGCCAGAGCTGAGATCGGTTATATGAAAGTATTGGGGGATGGTGATCCCGGTGAAGTGGACATCCTGGCCGGGGAGCCGCGGCTACGGGTCCTGGGACTGGTAATAAATAAGGTTGATAAGATTATGCACGGCATGCAACTGGGGACCGCCGGCATGCATAACCAGGTCCGCCAGTGGGCGGAGGAGGGTTACCTGTCCGGGTTGCTGGAGCTCCTTTGGGCCCGGGGTTTTGATGTTTACCTGACTTCGGATCATGGGAACATCGAGGCCGGCGGTTGCGGGGTGACCGGCGAGGGCGTGACAGCGGAACTGCGGGGAGAACGCGCCAGGGTTTATCCGAGCGAGATACTACGAAAACAGGTGCATGCTCAATTCCCCGGGAGCATCGCCTGGCCGCCCCTGGGCCTGCCGGAAGACTATCTGCCCCTCCTGGCGCCACCCCGGAAGGCCTTTGTCCGCCAGGACGAGAGAATCGTCGCCCACGGCGGGATTTCTATTGAAGAAGTCATCGTACCCTTTATCCACCTGGAACGGAGGCAAGTATGAATCGTAATGTAACTGTTGGTTTCAGCCAGCGCATCCAGCTGGAATGGCTGGAGCGGACGGCGCTTTTATACCTGGCCGGGTACGGGCGGCAGGAAATCGTCAATGGTCTGCAGGAACTCCTGCGGGAGCGCCTGTCGGTAGGTGGGACGGCTGAGCGTGGCAACCGGGAAAAGGCCATCAGCATTCTCCTGAAAACCTGGGTCACCGTGCCGGCTCAGGTTCGGGGTTTACGCGACGACAGCCTGGGATTTCTCAAAGAATTGCCGCCGGAGGACCACCTGGCTCTCCACTGGGGCATGACCATGGCTGTCTATCCCTTTGTAGCCATTGTAGCCGAGGCTGCAGGCAGGTTGCATAAATTGCAGGGGAAGGTGGCGGCAGCCCAGGTCCAGCGACGGGTGCGGGAGCAACTGGGCGAGCGGGAAACGGTGGCGCGGGCCGCCCGGCGGGTGCTGCGCTGCTTTATCGACTGGTAGGTCCTTGGTGAGACACCAGAGAAGGGGCTTTATGAAGCTGTTCTGATAAGGCCGGTCCGGGACGAGGGGCTGGCGGCGTGGCTGGTGGAAGCAACCCTGCGGGCCGGCGGCTCCGGCATGCTTCCCTTGCGCCAGGTCCTGGCTTCCCCGGCCCTGTTCCCCTTTTCCCTGGTCTCTCCCTCCCAGCGTTCCCTGGAAAGCGGTGGCAGGCTTGCTCTTTATAAACAGGGGCTGGATGAGGATATGGTGATGCTGGTATAAAGATAGTATTATTGAGCTGATTTTCCTTATACCTAATTGCAGGGGTACGTCTGGAGGTTTACCCCCAACCCAATACTTCTGGTCATATTTAAATCATAACCCCGTTTAAAGGCAGGTTATAAGAATAGGCACTCATAATGTGGTAGAGGCAAAGGTTAAAACCGTGCCCTGGCCGGAGATTCCTCCGCCACTAAAAGCCCGGCAATATCAGAAATGTAGCCTGGCATGCCAGCGTGCCCTGGTAATCTGGTGAAGGGTAAAAAATTATCTTGGAAACGGTAGCGGGAGCAGGAAAAAAGAGGATAACAGCGAATATATCTTTGGAGAACAAACGTTCCAAACAATCATAACGAACTGTTGCGATTCTTTCGGCAATGGATAAAACCATAGTATAATAAAAACGATAGAGGAGTGTCCGTAGTGAATGAAATTGAGCAAAGACAGCATAATATCAGGGAAACCAGTAAGTCAGGGTTAGCAACGGTTAAGGGGATCAACCGGACCAACGATTATGCCTTTAAACGCATCCTGGGTTCTGAGGAAGGCAAGGAAGCTCTGCTGGGTTTTCTCAACGCGGTGCTCAACCCTCCGTCCGGCCGGGAGTTCACTTACGTCGAACTGCCGGACCGGGAACTGGACCCCGCCAGTTTGCTTGAACGCGGCGCCCGGCTGGAAAATCCGGCCATCCGCAAGGCGCTGACTATTGAAGAAGCTTTTAAGCGCAACGAGCAGGAGCGCCGGCTGTATGAATTACGGGAGAAGGCCCTGCGCGATGAAATCTCTATGATGGAGGGGGCCATGGCGGAAGGGAAGGCGGAAGGCAAGGCGGAAATGGCCCAGGAAGCCATCTGCCAGTATTTAGAAGCCCGGTTTGGGAAGGCTTCCCAGGGCTTGCAGAAAAAAGTTAAGGAGTACAACAGCCTGGAGGTACTAACTAAAATCATGAATAAGATCTACACTGCCGGTTCGCTGGAAGACGCCCGGGCCATCATTGAGGCATAGCTATACCAGACGCAGCTAACTAGCGGCCACCGGTTTTTCCAGGGGCGGCAGGTCGCAGAAGCTCTGGTGAGTCGGTAGTAAAGGAAGCAGCTAAACATGGCCCATTGAGTTACCCGGCCGGATTTTGCCGGTGAGGGTGCCCTCGGGCTGCAAAGGGGTAAAAATGTTTAAGAGCAGGCACCGTACAGGGGTTTATGCCTTTCTTCTAATCCTCATCCTAGCGCTAGTTATAGCAGGGGGGTTCCTTTTGAACAGGCAGGCTAAAAGATTGTCGCCCCCGGCGGAACTTCCCCCGGAGGCGGCTCCCGCCCGGGCGGAAGGGTGGTATGTCGGGTCAGCCGTGGCTGATGTGCGGGCGAACCCGGATCAGGGCGCCGAGCTGGTTACCCAGGCCCTCCTGGGCGATGAGGTCAAGTTCCTGCGGGAAGAAGGCGCATGGCTCCAGGGTCAGGTGCCCGATGGTTATATCGGCTGGCTGCTAAAAAAGGACCTGGTTAAAGCCGCGTCCCCGCCGGCGCGGGACCGGGTGGCCGTTAACGTACCCCGGGCCATATTGTACCAGGAACCGGGAAGCGGTGCTGTAGCCGGGGAGGCCTTGCTGGGTACCGATTTGCCCCTGCTGGCGCTAAAGGGGGATTGGCTGGAGGTCTGGCTGCCGGGGCGCCCGTCGGCCTGGGTTGCCAGGCAGGAGGTCGAATTCTGGCCTGGGGGGCAATTAAAAGAAAGACGCTCAGGCCTGGACGTGATTAAGGTGGCGGAGCGGCTACGGGGCGTGGCTTACCTGTGGGGCGGGGTCAGCCTCTACGGTATTGATTGCTCCGGCCTGACCTATATTGCCTATTTCTTAAACGGTGTTAAACTACCCCGGGATGCCGACATGCAATTCAAGGTTGGCCGGCCGGTTGCTAGAAAAGACCTGCAGCCCGGCGATCTGGTCTTTTTTAATACCAGTGGCACAGGAACGCAGCCTACCCATGTTGGTATCTATACCGGCAACGGACAATTTTTAAACTCCCGCTCCCACCAAGGGGTGGCCGTCAGTCGCCTGGATGAGCCCCTTTTTACCGCCGGGTACCTGGGCGCCCGCCGTTACCTGCCCTGAGAATAGCGTCGTTTACTATTGTCATCCTGCTGCTGGTGCCGCCAGGTGACACGAACGTCTAACTGGCCGGAACAGTTATCAGCCTGTTGGACCAGCGCTTTCCCAGCCTGGCTGGGCAGGTAGAAATGGTGGACGTGGCCACGCCCCTTACTACTGAGCGCTATCCAGGTAACTGGCGGGACCTACAGGCCTGGCCAGCGCCGAGGTCGATCCCTTGCGGGAGGAGCTCGCCCGCCTGGCAGTGGCGGAGTTTCAACCCTCTCGTGCTGTCGCTTTTATCGAGAAAGCCAATATCCATGCCGCCCGGGCCCAGGAGATGCTTGACCTTTTAGCGATCCACAGCCTTCTGGCTGCCAGGGCGCCTTTTTTCGGAGAGGGGACGCTTTTCAGGCCGGTTTTACGCGAGGTCGAGTCCCTGTTCGAGGATCGGGAACAGATTACGGTAGCCGACGTGCCTGCCGCTATCTTGAGGCCGGTAGCCGGGGAGTTGCTTTTTGACTGCCAGGTGCCGGCCGTCGGGGACAAATTCGCCCTCACTGTATCGCGGCCCCTGGCGCGGGCAGCCATGGACGCCGTCAACCGGCTGGTGGACAGTATGAAAACGCGCCGCAGCGACCTGCGCGCCGCTACGGTGCTGGCGCGCCTGCAACGGGCGCTTGAAGCCAGGGGGAAAGAAATACGTTCTATCTGAAAGTTTCCTACCCCGGCGATTGACAAGTACGGCCGCGGGCGGTGGGTACTATGCTGGCTATTTTGCGGGATTTAGAGACGACTGGTGCGGCCATCGCCGCCATCTTCCAGGCCGCCCTGGAGTTGGGGGAACCCTTTCAGGCGAGCACGGCATCGGCCTGTTAAAGGCCCCTTTTTTCAAGGCGGAGTTAGGCGATATCAAAAGAACCCTGGATCCCGGCAACATCCTCAACCCCGGCAAAATGTTGCCACGCTGTTTTACCCCTTGACTTTCCTGCTCAGGCATGGTTTTATAAATGATAACGGATAACGGTAGAGAAGGAGAAACTGTTGGACGGGCTAAAATTATTGCTTGTTTTTGGGCTAATCATGATCTTCCTGGGGCGGCGGGCGCCTCTCGGCCCGGTCATGCTGGGCGGTTCCCTTCTCTTGGCCGCCCTTTACCATGCCGGTCCCAAGGGTTTTCTGGGCATGGCCTGGCGGGCTACCAGGGACCCGGCTACCCTGGAACTGGAACTTATCCTGGCCCTGATCATGCTTTTTGAACACCTCTTGGGGCAGCAGGGTTACCTGGAGAGAATGTTAAAGAGCCTGCGGGGCCTGATTCACAGCCAGCGGGTGGTGATGGCCCTGTTGCCGGCCTTTATCGGCCTGATGCCCTCGGCGGGAGGAGCCCTTTTTTCCGCTCCCCTGGTAGGGCAGGCGGCCAGTTCGACTATGGCCGCTGAGGAGAAGAGCTTTATCAACTTCTATTACCGCCATATCTGGGAATACTTCCTGCCCCTTTACCCGGGGGTGCTCCTGGCTTCTCATTTGAGCGGCCTGCCCCTGCCGCATCTCATTGCCGCCCTGGCACCCTATGGATTGATAGTCGTTTTGCTAGGGATACCTGTTTTGCGGCGGGTAAAGATCGGGACGGTGGAAGAGAGCAAGGGTACAGGGGTAGGCAATAATCTTGGGGAGGATAACCCCAGAGCACCGTGTTACCGCTGTGGCGAATCTTCCGGGGAAGGCAATGACCGTGGGGTGAATAAAAGCGCCGGGGCCAGCAGTAGCCTAGAAAGTCAGCCGGCCAGTCGGCGTACCCTAGTGGTGGAACTCCTGGGGAGCATCCTGCCGGTACTGGTTGTGGTGTCCCTGGTGCTGTTTTTGCAGGTGGAGGTCGGCCTGGCGGTGGGATTGGTATTCCTGATCCTGCTGCTGCGCCACCGCTACACCCCGGCCAGGTTTTGGCTCCTCTGCCGGGAAGCCCTGGCTGTTAAAACCCTCCTGCTGGTGTGGGTGGTTATGCTTTTTAAACAGGTGCTGGTCGATACCCGCTCGGTAGACGGCCTGCCCCAGTTGCTGGCCCTGCTGCCGGTGCCTGAATTTGTAATTTTCGGCTTGATAAGTTTCCTAGTAGGGATGCTCACTGGCCTGACGGTTGCCTATATCGGCATTGCCTTTCCCATTGTGATGGCTGCTGGCGGCGGTCAGATGAGCCTGCCCCTGACGGTCTTCGTTTTTATCACCGGTTTTGTCGGCAATATGCTGACGCCCATGCACCTCTGCCTGGCCCTTACGGTGGAGTATTTCAAGGCCGACCTGCGCCGGGTCCTCAGGTTGATGGCCGGCCCAGAGGCGGCCCTCCTGGCAGTAGCTGTCGCCGCCTATCTCGTATTTTAGCTAGAAAAAATATCTAACCCTGGCCAATGAATAGGCCGGGGTTTTTTTGATCCTCTGCCGGGTTGGAAAAGTAACCATCGACAAGGAGGCTGGGGTAATGGCAGTACGTTTTCACCTGGCTGGATAGCAAAGCATAAAATAGTAAAGCTACTAAATAAAGCCAGAAGGGCTGGTTACCTTTGGATAGGGAGATAGCAATTTTTACGCCCAACCTGTTGGATTGGGAAGGCAAGAAACCGGTAATCGGCGGCCTGGAAAGGTATATCTGCGCTCTGGCCGAACTGCTGACAGATATGGGCTATGCGGTATCCTTGCACCAGAACGCCCACCGGGATTTTCAGACTACTTACCTGGGGTGGCCGGTATACGGCTACCAGGCCGATCCCCGGCATTTAAATGTGACAATAGAACGAATCGAAAAAAGCGTGTCCGGGCGGGTATTATATTCCTCCATCCTGCAGCAGGTCTATTACCGCCCCGGCTCCATCTGCATTTCCCACGGCGTCTGGTGGGAACTGCCGGGATCCAGCCCCTCACTTGCCCGGGCTGCCTATGAAAACCACGTCGCCGCCGCTCTTCTCCAGGCCCGCCTGATAATATCCTGCGACTATAATTTCCTGAATGTCGCCCGGGCTATCTACCCCAACCTGGCCGACCGTAAGATCCAGGTGATTCCCAACTTTGTTGATCTGGAGCGTTTTTACCCCCGACAGGGGCGGAGCGAGAAACGCATACGCATCCTTTACCCTCGCCGCCTGGTCCGGGAAAGGGGTTTTACCCTTTTGCAGGCAGTTATCCCGAACTTACTGGCTGCCTACCCCGAGCTGGAGTTCCAGTTCGCCATCGACACCAATACCCCCCGCTACCTGGAGGCTTTCCACGCCTGGCGGCAGGGGGAAGCCCACAACGAGCGCCTTCTTTACTGTCATCCCGATTTTGATGCCATGCCCGGCGTTTACGCTGATGCGGACATAGTTGTCATTCCGACTATTTATTCCGAGGGCACCAGCTTCTCCTGCCTGGAGGCCATGGCCATGGGCAAAGCCATCATCGCCACCAATGTCGGCGGCCTGACCAACCTCATTATCGATAATTATAACGGCTTGCTCATCCATCCTACCGCGGAATACCTGTCCCAGGCTCTCCGCTTTTTAATCGAACACCCGCTGGAACGTGCCCGACTGGGCAAAAACGCCGCGGCCACCGCCCGGGTCTTTGACCGCAAACTTTGGGAAGCCCGCTGGCGCCAGTTTATCAGCAAGGTCTATCCCAGAACAGAGGTTAGAGGTTCATATTAAAGCCTCAACTATCTGTATCATTGAATAGCGCCGCCCGGCGGCATGGTTGTGTACTATTTTATACGTCCCATTTTTTAGGGGGGCCGGAGTTTATGCCCAAACTCACCGCCATGATGATCGTCCGTAATGAAGCCGGCCGTTATTTAGAGCGCTGCCTGAAGTCTTTATCCGCTTATACTGACGAAATCGTCATCCTGGACGATGCCTCTTCCGACGCCACCCCGGAGCTATGCGCGAGTTTCCCGGCGGTGAAGCTCTACCGCCGGGAAACCTCCCTTTTTCTAATCGATGAAGCCCGGTTGCGCCAGGAGCTTTGGGATTATACCGCCGCTACCAGCCCGGAGTGGATCCTGGCCCTGGATGCCGACGAGTTGCTGGAAGACCGGGCGGCCGGCGAACTACCCTGTCTGTTGCGCCAGGACCTTTTTCCCGCCGTCGGCTTTCGCCTGTTTGACTGCTGGGGTGGAGAAGACTATTACCGGGTGGACGGCCTGTGGAGCCCCTGGCTGCGGGGCTTCTCTATCTATCTGGTTAAATACCAGCCCCACCTACCGGCGGCCTGGCCGGCCCAGGCCTTTCACTGCGGCCGCCTGCCCCTGGCCTACCGCCGCCTGCCCTACCTGGAGAGCGATTTGCGCATCAAACACCTGGGGTGGGCCAACCCGGCGGAGATCCGGCCAAAATACGAGCGTGCCGTCGGCCGGGATCCGACCTTTAAGTATCAACCCCGGGAACATTACGAGAGCATCCTCTGGCCACCCAAGAAAATCCAGCTCGAAAAATGGCGGGAAATGGTTGCCATTAGTTACCAGCAAGCATAAACTGATACCATCCCAGGTAATGGGAGGAGCCCCTGTGGCGGCACACCGCCATAAACCAAACGGGGAGAAAAGAGAGTAAGCAGGCATTAATCAGGAACTGGCGTAGCTAGTTCCGACCGGCCTCCCACCTCTCACCTCCCCCATCCCACATCTCATATCGAAGGAGTGATGCTTCTATGCCCCTCACCGCCAGCGCCACTGTTTCCGGCAGTACGGCGGGAATTGCCGACGTCGCGTTGACCCTTAGCCCGACGACAGCCCTCTTTTCCCCGGCCAACCTGGTCCCGGGCCAGGCCGTAGGCTCGCCCCAGCTGCAAGTAGCTAATACCGGCACAGTAGATGAATATTACTTCATTTTTGCCGATTGGCAGGGAGTAAGCCCCACCACGGCCACGGAGGCCCAGGTTCTGGCCGACCGCCTGAATATCTTTATTGAGGCCAGCCCGGCTACGGTCCTCTATAACGGCAACATCTCCGGCCTTTACAATCAACCGGCCAGCGGCCGCCTCTTAATCTCGCCCCAGGCTGATCTATTAACCTTTGTCGTCAGCCTGCCGAGCACCACCGGCAGCATCGTCCAGAATCTGGACTTGAGCGTCGATCTGGTCTTTACCGCCCAGTCTTCGCCCCTGGCTTAAAAGTAAAGCCCGGTCTCCGGCCGGGCTTTACCACAATTTTTTTAGCGTGTCGCTTGAGGTCAGAACGGCATCGCCGGATAAGAGGCAGGTTTTCACGCCGAGGTGCGGAAGGTCGGATAATAAATAGAATCAGACCGGGAAGGTGACCACGATAAATGAGCGCTAAAAAGGTGGCCCTGTTGACGACCAATTTTTTTCACCCATCCAGCGAAAGAATTATCATGGGCGGTGCCGAGCGTTACCAGGTCGACCTCTGCCGCCTGCTAAGGGAGCTGGGCTTTTACGTCGAGGCCTGGCAGATTGGCGGCGGCTGGACCCGGGAATTCGATGGAGTTCAGATCCGCAGCATACCGGTGACGAAAAGCGAGTACCACACCTTTCCCGACCTGGCGACCGCCTTTTATGAAAACTCCATGGCCTTTGACTACGCCATCTACTTTATTCTCACATTAGCCTACCCCATAGCCCGGGAGAAAAGCATCGCCATCAGCCACGGGGTTTTCTGGGATTGGCCGGGTTTCGACCTCATGGCCGGGAAACCGGAGGACCGCCAGGAATGGCAGCGGCGTTTGAGTATCGCCCTGACGGGGCCGCAGAAACTCGTTTCCGTCGATACCAATACCATTAACTATTTCAACGCCACCCTGGCCGGCTTTTACCATAAATGGGAGTACATCCCCAACTATGTTGATACTGACCTCTTTAGCCCGCCGGCAGAGGAGCCGGCCGGTAGCGATACCGTCCGCGTTCTTTTTCCCCGCCGTCTGGTCCCGGTAAGGGGCATCAATGAAACCATGCGGGCGGCGGAAAAACTGACTTCCCGCTACTCCTGGATCGAGTTCCATTTTTGCGGCCGCGGCCATGATGATAACGCCGAAAGGCTTATGACCCGGTGGGCCGGTAACCGGGAGCGCTGTTTCTATTACTGGAAACCCCTAGAGATGATGCCGGAGATCTACCGCCAGGCGGATATTGTCCTGATCCCCTCCCGTTCCACCGAGGGTACCAGCCTGGCCGCCCTGGAAGCCATGGCCTGCGGCCGGCCGGTAATCGCCGGCCAGGCCGGGGGCTTGAGCGATATTATCATCCACGGCTATAACGGCTATTTAATCAAGCCGACGGTGGAGAACCTGGTGGCAGTTATTGAAGAACTAGCCTGCGATAAAGAGAAAAGAAAGCTCATGGGCCGGCGCGCCCGGGAGGTGGCCCTGACCTTTAACCGGAAGGTATGGGCGGAACGCTGGTCTCGGGTTCTGGGGGAGGTATTCCGTTAGGTTTTTGTCTTTTACCGGACCAGCAGGTGAGGGGTGAAGATCACCCCGGCGTGGCGGGTGTAGGCGTGTCTTTTACGCTACCGAGCACGCCGGCGATAATACAGCAGTTGTTTATACGTGGAGGCTCCAGATGAAAAGTCTGGTTTAAGTTCTCCCCTGACCCAGGGTAGAGGTAAGCAGGTGAGGAGTCCAGGTGAAGGACTATGCCTTTTACGGCTCCCAGTGTTGCTAATAAAGGCAACCGGTTCCGCATTGTCCCCCGCACGGATATTCTGGCGGCGGTGCGGGAACTGGTAGTTTTTAATATTCTCCAGGATACCCTGATGCTTATCCCTACCCTGGGCCCACATCCGGTAAAACCCTCGCCGGATTCTACCCAAGACCTGGCTCTGGGCCCCGGCGGGCGATTGATTGCAGTACAACCGGTTAACATTCAAGCGGGAGGCTCCGGCGGAAGGGGGCAGATTTTGTCACCACCCAGGCAGCCCTTTCCCGATTCTCCGGCGGGATTATTCTACCAGCCGGCTGCGTTTTCCAGCCACGAACGGTATTTTAGCGAGTTAATTGCCGCTACCCGGGTCCTGGATTCCACCTGGCGGACTGATGAGAACTTGCTTGTTTGGCCCTTTATCCCTCCCGGCCCCACCCCCGGCATGCCGGTAAAGGTCCGCGCCTGCAGCGTCAAAAACCTGGTGTCATGGAGCCGGTTGTTCCCCCTGCCGTCCGGCGGCCGGGCCCTAGCCCTGGCTTATTACACCTATGAAGTGGAGATAGTCTACGCCGACGGCGCCGGCTGTACAGCTACGCTGACCCTGGAATCCGGCCTCCGCCGCCAGCAGGCCGTCGTCTACCCCGGGCCCGGTTACCTGGAGGTGGACGTCAGGCTCAGCTGTTTGGGCAGCAACGTTACCTCTCCGGTTATCCCCAGGCCCCAACCCCAACACCCTCCCGCCTATAAGCCGGCGTGGGCCTGGTTGCAGGCTAGCCCGGCCGGAGGGAATAATTCCGGATCTGATTGTAAGGGGCATTGATATTTTTATACTGCCAGGATGTACCGGCAGTGGTATGGAAGTAGTAAACAGCGTTATTTTCGTAAGCCGGCCAACTGTTTCCCGGAGCCTGGAAATAGTAGCGGCAAAATGTCTACTTGTGCTATAATTGGCGGGGAGGTGGCTGAAATGGCCCAGTGCAATATAAAAACCAATACGGAAAGGTGCACCTGTACTTATGAACCCTGCAGCCGCAAGGGAAAATGCTGTGAGTGCCTGGCCTTTCATCGCCGTTACGGCGAGTTGCCGGGATGCCTTTTCCCTCCGGAAGTAGAAAAAACTTACGACCGGAGTATTCAACGCTTTATCGCCTGCCAGACCGCAGGTTAAGTTCCATGTACTTCTCCGGGCGCTATCAGTTGTTCCCCGGATGCTGTTTTACCAGGGGATCTTTGCTCGTTCACCCTTCGGGGTGAAAATTATCAAGCGTTTTTTAGCCGGCGTTTCAGCCAGGTGGTCCGGGCCAGGGTTAGCTCCAGGTCTTTCTCCGGGCAGGAGAGGCGGTGCAGGTAGCACCTGTGGCCGCCGGCTGTCCGTACCTCCTGGCACTGGCTGAGGATATGGTCGCCGTAATGGGCGGCCTTTTTGTATAGGATTTCAATTGTAGCGGGAAATGCTTTACTATGGACCGCCAGGGGTACTCCTTCCAGGATCCAGTCGACATAATGCTTGTTATTGGCGTGGCGGTTGAGATCCAGGTCGGATACCCGGACGGTGAATTCCGTGGCGGCTGACGGTTCTTCCAGGGATGGCAGGTCGCTGCAGCCGCCAGGGACGGCTGTTTCCGGGCGCAGGGCATAGGCGCCGGTTACCCAGGGCGGTATGCGCAGGGGTTTCTTTTTCTCCATGTCCATGAAGATCCATACCGACGCAGCCCGGCCAATCAGGTTGCCCCCGGTGTCGTGCAGATAGAAGTTACGGTAGGCGAAACAGCGCTGGAAGTTTTCCACCCAGGTGGTCACAGTTATTTGTTCCTGCCAGCGGGGGTAACGCTCTATCTGCAGGTGGTAACGGTAGACCACCCATCCCCGGCCGGCGGCGTTTAACCGGGGTAAGCTGATGCCGGCCGTCTCTGAGTGCCAGGTGGCCGTTTCCTCCAAGTAGCCCAGGATGGTTACCGGGGAGGCCTCCAGCAGGAAATTGGTTTCATAGTAGTGGACTTCGTAGTTTCTTTGGAAGTTAGTGGTTACCATAGCCATCACCCTGTTTATTTTAGCACAGGGATAGCCGCCGGGCTACCAGTAATTGTCGTTTACTGGATAAATCGCTCTTGACAGGCGCCGAGCAAAGGATTAAACTATACATGCTGATATTCGAATATATGGGGAGGAATCTGAATGGCTGAAAGGATATATAGTATGAAGGCGGAATTTTTCAAAGCCCTGGCCCATCCGACCAGGGTGAAGATCCTGGAACAGCTGCGCCAGGGGGAGAAGTGCGTCTGTGAGTTTATCGAGGACCTGGATCTGGAGCAGCCGAATATCTCCCAGCACCTAGCCGTCCTGCGCAAGCAGGACATCGTCGTTTTCCGTAAAGAGGGTTTAAAGGTTCTTTATAAGGTAAAGCATCCGGAAATTTTTGCGTTGCTGGACCTGGTGGGCAATATCTTGACCCAGGAAATAGCCTCCACTATGGCTGAGATCCAGCAAGGCCAGGAAAACAGCCCTCAGTAAGGATATGCCTGCCGGTCTGGTACCGGCATATCCGCAGCTTTCGCCGCTACCAGACATTTCCTGGCCGTGCCCGTGGCCATCGGCGTGCCCCTCTACTCTAACGCCGCCGGGACTATCCCCATCGTCCGGGCTTTGATGGAGAAAGGCATGTCCCTGGGTACGGTGCTGGCCTTCATGATGTCCGTCACCGCCCTCTCCCTGCCGGAGATGCTTATCCTGCGCAAGGTCTAAAAGCCGCGGTTGATTGTCATCTTTGTGGGGATTATCGCCGTGGCCATTATGCGGGTGCGGTATCTGTTTAATATTATCCTGGTTTAGAGATTTTTTTGACTAAAGAAAAGGTGAGGGCTACCCGGCGGGGCAGCCCTTAAATGATTCTACATTACTCCTCCAGCTGCCGGGCGTAGCCCTTCAGCAATAGGGAACTGGTAACCACGGAGACGGAGGAAAAGGCCATGGCCAGGCCGGCCCACTCCGGCGGCAGCAACCGGCCCGTTAAGGGGTAGAGGACGCCGGCGGCTACCGGTAGGCCGATGGCGTTATAAATCAAGGCCCAGAAGAGGTTCTGCTTTACTTTATAAAGGGTGCGGCGGCCCAGGCGAATGGCCCGTTCCACGTCCAGGAGGTCGTTTTTGACCAGGATGACATCCCCGGTTTCTTTAGCCACGTCGGTACCAGAACCGATGGCCAGGCCGATGTCAGCCTGGGCCAGGGCCGGGGCGTCGTTGATGCCGTCACCGACCATGGCCACCTTGTGGCCGGCTTCCTGGTATTTCTTGACGACCTTGATCTTGTCCTCGGGCAGCACCTCTGCCTCGACGGCCTCGATGCCCACCTGGGCGGCTACTGCTGCCGCCGCCCGGCGGTTGTCACCGGTGATCATAAAGGTCTTTAGACCCAGGGCGTGCAGGCGCTTGATGGCTTCCGGGGAGTTTTCCTTGATCACGTCGGCCAGGCCCAGGACCCCGATTATTCTCCGGGCATAGGCGACAAACATGGTTGTTTTACCCTCAGCGGCCAGGCGGTTGAAGGCTGCCTCCGCCGGCCCGGTGTCCACCTGATACCGGGTCATTAGTCTTTTATTGCCCACCAGCAGCTCCTGGCCGTTTACCCGGCAGGCGATGCCGTGGCCGCCCTCTTCCCGGTAGTCCGTAACCTCTTCGAGGGGTAGAGCCAGGGCCTGGGCCCGGGTGACGACGGCGGCAGCCAGGGGGTGGGTGGAGAGAGCTTCCCCGGTAGCGGCGAACTTTAGGACCTCCTGCTCCTGGTACTCCCCGAGGGGTATGACGTCGGTAACCTCCGGGGTACCCTTGGTGATCGTGCCGGTCTTATCAAAGCCGATGGCCGTGATTTTAGCCATGCCTTCCAGGACGGCGGCCGATTTAAACAGGATGCCCCGGCTGAGACCGATGCCGCTGCCGACCATAATGGCCGTCGGCGTGGCCAGGCCCAGGGCGCAGGGGCAGGCGATGACCAGGACGGCGATCATGGCGGTAAAGGCGAAGACGAAGGTGCTGTGCAGGCCGAAAAACCAGATAAGGAAGGTCAGGACCGCTATGGAAACTACCGCCGGGACGAAGTAATTGGCTACCGTATCGGCGAAGCGCTGGATGGGGGGTTTCACCCCCTGGGCCTCTTCCACCATAGCGACGATCTGGGCCAGGACGGTATCTTTGCCGATCCTGGTGGTCCGCACGGTAATGCTGCCGGAGATATTGATGGTGGCGCCGGTGACCTGGGCGCCGGGGCCCTTTTCTACCGGCAGGGCTTCGCCCGTCAGCATGGCTTCGTTGACGGTAGTCTCACCCGTGAGGATTTCACCGTCAACGGGGATCTTTTCCCCGGGCTTTACCAGCACCACGTCGCCCACCTGGACGGCCGAGGCGGCTACCTCCCGGGTTTCGCCATCTACCACCAGGCGGGCCTTGTCCGCCTGGAGCTCCAGGAGTTTCTTTAAGGCCTGGCCGGCCTGGCCCTTGGCCCGGGCCTCCAGGAACTTGCCGATGCGGACGAAGGTAATCAGCAGGACGGAGGTATCAAAAAAGGTGTCGCCGGCAAAGAAGACCTGGGGAAAGGTGGTCAGAACGCTATAACCATAGGCAGCCGTAATACCCAGGGCCACCAGGACATCCATATTGGCCGCACCGTTTTTTAAGGCGTGATAGGCCCCGCGGTAAAAGGTCCAGCCGGCGGTGAACTGGACAATGGTGGCCAGCCCGAACATGAGATACTTGGTGACCGGGGTCATGGGGGCCAGGTACATCAGCAGGACTACCGGTAGGCTCATGAGGCTGCTGAAGATTAACCAGTTGCGCTCTTCCCGGGCCCGGTCCGGCTCCTGCTCGGCGGCGACTGTATCCAGGGGAATATAACCGGCGTCCCGCACTACGGTAAAGATGGTCTCCCGGTCCACCTGGCGGGGATTATAGATGACGGTGACGGTTTCGGCGGCAAAATTGACGGCGGCGCTGGTCACTCCCGGTGTCTGCTGCAGCCTCTTTTCGATGGTCAGGGCACAGTTGGCGCAGGACATGCCGCCGACTTTGAACTGCAACTTCCCCGGCTCACCCTCTTCCCGCAGGGCGTAGCCCAGATCCTTGACCCGGGCCGCCAGGGTATCTTCGTCAACCTGGTTGGGGTCCATTTCTACTGTCAATTTCTCGCTAGCAAAGTTTACCGCCGCCGCCGTGACACCGGGCAACCTGGCCACCCCTTTTTCCACCGTCAGGGCGCAGTTGGCGCAGGTCATCCCGACTACTTTAAACTGTTTTTTGACTGTCTTCCCCTGGGGGGCAGCCAGGTGGACTCCCCGGGCCGGTGCTGCTTTTTCGGGGTTGGCAGCCGTCACCGTGGTTTCCCGGGCGGGGGTACCAGATGCGCTGGGCAGCCCGCCCGCAGCAAGGGCCTCATCACCAGGGAACCGGGCGGTATAGCCGGCTTCTTGAATGGTTGCTTTAATCTTATCCGGAGATACTTCCTCCGGGTTATAAACAAAGCTGGCTGTATTGTCCGCCAGGGAGACCTGGACCTCTTTTACGCCCGGCAGGGCCGCCAGGGTGTTGGTTACCCGGCGGACGCAGTGCTGGCAAGTCATGCCCTCGATGTCAATGGTTATTTTCTTCTCGGTCATGGTAGGCACTTCCTTTCGAAACACCCCTGGGGGGTATATTCCCACCTTAGCACAGCAAGGCTTGACTGTCAAGGAGTGGCCGGTCTTTCCCCTCCGCCAGTGATTTCATTCACTGCATGCGTTTATTGTCTAAGGCTGTCACGGTAGCCCTGCCTGCAACTTCAGTCGCTACACAGCTCATTTTTATTCTTCGCTAGTAGGTACGTTAACGGGGGGCTCTTCAAAGTAGCACATGCTCTCTTTTTTTAATTCAGCCGTACTGAAGATAAGCTGGTAGTCGTGGTTATTAATGGCCGTAGCCAGTCGTTGCGCCAGCAGGTAGCACTGCCGCCGGTCCCCGCCGTGGATCATGGCGTAGAGGTTATAGGGCCATGCGGGCCGGCTTTGCCGCTGGTAGCAGTGGGTGACTTCTTTAAAGGCAGCCAGCTTTTGACCGGCAGCCACAGCTTGCTCTTCGGGTACACGCCAGACCACCATAGCGTTGGCCACGATACCGGCCTGCCGGTGGCGCAGGGCGGCGCCAAAACGGCGCATAATGCCCTCCTGCTGCAAAGACTTGAGGCAGGCCAGCACTTCCTCCTCACTCAGACCCAGTTCAGCGGCCGCCCGGTGAAAGGGCCGGGGTTCTAAGGGCAGGTCGCCCTGGAAGAGGCGGACGATAGCCTTTTCTAACTCAGTTAGCTGGCGCGGTATTGGCATTATTATTTCCATTATTACCCTCCAGGTCGAAGTTGACGCGGATTTTAAAGGGGCGTTCTACCGGTAGTTCCAGGAGGCTTAACCCGGTCCGGTTTTCAATGGCTGTCATTACCTTCTCCAGGTGCCGGCGGTCGGGGCCGATGATGGTAAACCACATGTTGTATTCATGTTCCCGCAAGTAGTTGTGGGTGACACCGGGAAAGGAATTGACTACGGCCGCGACCGTATCCAGGCGTTCCGGCGGCACCTTCAGGGCGCAGAGGGTGCTGACATAGCCCAGCCGCCGGAGTTCAAAGACGCCTCCCAGGCGGCGGATAACCCCTTCCTCCTTCAATTTGGCGATCATTTTTATGACCCTAGCCTCATCCAGGCCCAAACGGCGCCCGATTTCCTGATAGGGCTGCGGCACCAGGGGAAACTCCTCCTGGAGGAGGTTCAGGAGGCGACGCTCGATTTGCTTCAAAGGGATACCTCCATAAAAGTGATGCTGAGGGATAATAATAGATAATAGTAAAGACTACTAGTGGTTTATTCGCGAAGTACATTAAAAAATCCTTTAGGAACACATAAAGGAGTTCCGGCAAAGGAATTATTTCTTACATCGTCTACTAAAGCGACCTTAACCGGCAGGATTCTCGTAGTTATTGTGGAATTTAGCTGTATCCTGCTATGAGGGTACGTCTCATTTTGGAGGAGGAAGGCCTACCCGTCAATGGTTCAGGCCTAAACTATGCCGTTAACTGATCAGACAGGAATTACCAGGATAATCTGGCGGGGCCTGGTATCCATGCGCCTAGCCCTTTTTCTCCTGCTCTTTATCGCCGGGGTAGCCGTTGTGGGGACCCTGATTCCCCAGGGTAACCCCCCGGCCTTCTACCAGTATGCCTACGGCTCCTGGCGGGCCGGCATCATCCGTTTCTTCCAGTTAAATAGTGTCTTCCGCTCCGGGGTGTTTTTAGTCCCGACTTTTCTTCTTACTATCAGCCTGCTGGCCTGCGTCGCCGACCGCTGGCGGCCGGCCTGG
This sequence comes from Moorella naiadis (nom. illeg.), assembly GCF_051020825.1. Classification (NCBI taxonomy): domain Bacteria; kingdom Bacillati; phylum Bacillota; class Clostridia; order Neomoorellales; family Neomoorellaceae; genus Neomoorella; species Moorella naiadis (nom. illeg.). The sequence continues at coordinate 21,848 of NZ_JAXGFQ010000016.1, read as the reverse complement.
CGCCAGGTCAGCACCTATCATTACCGCTATCATGAGGAAGATTATACCGGTATCACCACCAGTAAAAGCCTGGTCACGGCCAACCCCCGGGAGACCCTCGCCGCCCTGGTAGCGGCCTGCCGCCGGCGGCATTACCGGGCCTTTACCGAGGTCAGGGAGGAACGGCTTTACCTGTACGCCGACCGGGGCCGCTGCGGGGTCCTGGGCTCCCTCCTGACCCACTTGAGCGTGGTGCTGATCGTCACCGGCGGTCTTTATAGCGGCCTGGCAGGGTTCGGGGGTTATGTCAACATTCCTGCCGGCGCCACCGTGGCCATCCCCCGGGCGGGCTTTGCCGCCCGCCTGGATGCCTTTCGCATTGATTACTACAGCGACGGGACCCCCAAACAGTATTATAGCACCCTGACCGTCGTCGATGCCGGCCGGGAGGTCGAACAGCGGGTTATTGCCGTTAATTCCCCCCTGACTTATAAAGGGGTTACCCTCTACCAGGCCGGCTATGGCTGGGCAGTAGATGGGGTACTTAAAATCCAGGGCCGGGAGATCCAGTTTACCGCCCCGGACCGGGAGACTATTCCCCTGACAGGAGACCTGCGCCTGAAGGCCGTATTTTATCCCGATTACGTTACTGATCCCGCCGGGCACCCTGGTAGCCGGAGTTCCCGGCCAGCTAATCCCCGGGTAGGCTATTTTCTGTTGCAAGGCGAGAAGGTAATTAGTTACAGTTTAGTCGGCCTGAATGAACCCCTGGCGGCTGGAAACGGCCTGATCCTTACCTTTACCGGTTACCGCCAGTATACGGGATTGAAGGTTACCCACGACCCAGGCATTCCCGTGGTGTATGCGGGGGCAGCTTTCTTACTTCTGGGCCTTTGTTTGAGCTTTTATGTCCGGCGGCGCCAGATCTGGGGTATGGTTATTCCCGCAGAAGGCGGCTGCCGCGTTCTGCTGGCCGGAGCCGCCCCGCGCCAGCCGGCCGGCCTGGCCGGGGAGCTGGAAGAATTGCTGGAAGAGCCCCTAATGGGGGCTGCCGTCCCCGCCAAGAAACTATGAAAATGTTAGCTGAAGGACTGGGGGGTACAGGCGGCAGGCGACTCGGTTCGAGGCGTCAGCAAACTCAGCGAAGTCGCAGCGAGGCGGCGGTGAACGGGATGATAACCGGGCATCCAGGGGGATTTTGACAAAGCAGCAAAACAAAACGAGGAATGATCAGCATGATCAGCACCTGGGAAAATATCTTTTTCACCCCGGCAGTAGTTCTCTACCTGCTGGCCATGGTCCTATATTTTATCGCCTTGACCCGGCGCCGGGAGAAAACCGGCCGCCTGGCCTTTTTCGTGACGACCATCGCCTTTATCCTCCATACCCTGGCCCTGGGGGCCCGGACTCTGGCCGCCGGCAGGTTGCCCTTCAGTAATATGTATGAGTTCACCTCCCTCTTCGCCTGGGGGATCGCCCTGGTCTTCCTGGTTGTCGCGCGGCGTTATGCCATTCAGGCCCTGGGGGCCTTCGTGCTGCCCCTGATCTTTGCCTTGCTGGGTTACGCCGCCGTTCTCCCCCGGGAGATCCGGCCCCTGGTGCCGGCCCTGCAAAGCTACTGGCTGCAGTTACATGTCTTCACGGCCATCCTGGCCTACGGCGGTTTCGGCCTTTCCTTTGGGGTGGCTATCATGTACCTGCTCAAGGAAAGACAGGAACTGGCCGGGAAACTCTTCAGCCCCTTTTACCGGTTATTGCCGGATTTGAGGACCCTGGATGAACTGAATTACAGCGCCATAGCCTTCGCCTTTCCCTTTATGACCCTGGTCCTCATTACCGGGGCTATCTGGGCGGAACGGGCCTGGGGCGCTTACTGGAGCTGGGACCCCAAGGAGACCTGGGCCCTGATTACCTGGCTTATTTACGCTGTCTACCTTCATGCCCGTTTGACCTATGGCTGGAAGGGCCACCGGGCGGCCTGGATGGCGTTAATCGGCTTTCTGGCGGTCCTCTTCACCTATTTTGGCGTCAACCTCTTCCTGTCGGGGCTGCACAGCTACGTGTAGAAAATTAAACAACAGGGGTAACAAACCTGCGGCAAAGGGGGCGATTTTATGATGATTGCCTGTCAGTTATCACTTTATCCCCTGGGGACGGCGGCCTACTCGTCGGTGATCAAAGAGGCCGTGGCCGTGCTGGCCGAGACCGGGGTAGAGGTAGAGGTAAACAGCATGAGCACCATTATTCGTGGTGAGGAAGAGGCTGTTTGGCGGGCGGTCAGGAAGCTGTTCCAGGTGGCGGCGGCTCGTGGTGAAGTGGTCTTGAACGTAACCGTATCCAATCGCTGCGGGTGTAAAGTAGCCCCAAAAAGTGCCCCGGCAGGGGCAGGATGTGGGCAACAAGCTTAATGGAATGCTGCTTATGGGAAGCCTGGGCGGACCGATGCCCTGACCACCTAGTTAATCCCCAGCAGGCTCTTAAGCTTGCGGGCCTGGTTGCGGCTGACCGGCACCTCACTCTGCTGCTTGTCGGCCATAATAAGGGTATAGGTGCCGTTAAAGAAGGGGACCAGCTCACGGACCCGGTTTAGGTTAACGATATAGCAACGGTGGCAGCGAAAGAAGCTGCGGGGATCCAGGCGGCTCTCCAGTTCCTTTAAAGTAAAGCGGGTCAGGTACTGGTCGTTGGAGGTCTTCAAGTAGACGTTATCCCCCTGAGTGCAGGCGTAGATCAGGTCATTCTGGTCCAGGAGGATGGTCTTGCCATCTTTTTCTACCGGCAGGCGGTTGAGGCGACCCCGGTTACCATTATTACTATTACTGGTGCTGGCCGCGGCCCCGGCAGCAGCCGGCTGCTGCTGGCGCTGCTCCGCCAGGCGGCGGACCTTTTCAATGGCCTGGCGCAGGCGTTTTTCATCGAAGGGTTTTAAAAGGTAGTCAACGGCGTTGACTTCAAAGGCTTGTAGGGCGTACTCCCCATAGGCGGTGACAAAGATAATAAAGGGCGGGTTGGGCCGCTTCTGGATGGCCCGGGAGAGCTCCAGGCCGTTCATCCCCGGCATGTTGATATCCAGGAAAAGGATAGTGTAGTCCAGGGCACTGACCAGGTTCAGGGTTTCCCGGGCATTGGTGGCCTCGCCGACGACTTCGATATCTTTAAACTCCTGGAGCATGAAACGCAGTTCCTGGCGCGCCGGGTATTCATCATCGACTATTAAGGCTTTAAACGTCATTGGCTAGTAGCTCCTTTGCCGGGGTTTCTTCGACTGTGGCTGCCTTCAGGACCGGCACCCGCAAGAAGACGGTAGTTCCCTGGCCGGCCTGGCTGGTTAGGCGCAGGCCGTAATCCTGGCCGTACAGGTTCTGGCAACGCAGGTTGACATTGCTGAGGCCCACTCCGTTACCTGATCCGTAACCAGGTTGCATCACCCGGCTGATCTTTTCGGCCGGAATGCCGGTACCGTCATCCTTGACGGCCAGGTGGAGTTCACCGTCTACCAGGCGACCGGAGACCTTGATCGTACCCGGCCCCTCCTTAGGCAACAGGCCGTGATTAATGGCATTCTCTACCAGGGGCTGCAGGCTGAGGACGGGGATATGGTAATCCATGAGTTCTGGGGGTATATCCTGCAGGTAGCGGAATTTGCTGCCGAAGCGGGCCTTTTCCAGGACCAGGTAGGTGCGGACACACTCCAACTCTTCCCGCAGGGTAGTCAGGCTACCGTGGCGGTTTAAGGTCTGCCGGAAGAGGTTGGCCAGGCGAATGAGCAGGCGCCTGGCCCGGTCCGGGTCTGTGCGGCTGAAACTGATAATGGTGTTCAAGGTATTAAAGAAGAAATGGGGGTTAATCTGGGCGTTGAGGGCCTCCAGCCGGGCTTCGGTCAGGAGCTGGCGCTGGCGGTCCAGCTCCGATAGCTCGATTTGCAGGCTCAACAGGTTGGCCAGGCCGGCGGCCAGGCGGACGATCTCCGGCTGGAAGAGGCCTTCCTTAGTCTGGTAGAGCTTCAGGGCGCCGACAATCTCCTCCCGGCATTTTAATGGAACGATGACCGCCGACTTCAAAGGGCAGTTGCAGCCCAGACCGTAGCGGGGGCAGCACAAACCCTGGGGGGTGTTGACCACCTTCATCCGGCCGGTGGCAATAACCTCTTTCGTAGCTTCGGTGAGAATCCGGTCGCCGGCCTGGTGCTGGTCACAACCCACACCCAGGAAGGTTAAGACCCGCTCCCGATCGGTAATGGCTATGGCCGGCACCTGGGTGAGGTCCTGGATTATCTCAGCTGTCTTGGCGGCGGTAGTTTCATTCAAACCGCCGCGTAGGACCGGCAGGGTCTGGTTGGCTATTTGCATGGTAGAGGCAAAGATACTGTCGTTGCTAAAGCTGGTGTCTTCCTCCTCCGGGGGCTGGGATAAAGAACAGGGTGGTCCCTGGAAGGACTTTACCAGTCCCGCCCCCAGGGCGTTGAAAACCCCAAAAGCAAGGATGGCCAGGAAGGGCGGTACCTGGAATAAAAGGGCGGCAGTCAGGATTTCGCCTGCAGCCAGGGCAGCAAAAAGCAAGTAGTTTTTACGGTGCATAACCGGCCCCCCGTTCTGGTGATAAGAAAATTAAGAAAGCGGATCCCATCCTTTGTAGTTAATTCCATGCTACACCGAAGCGGCTTTCTTGTCAATCAGCGAGATCATACCAGCTAGCGGCTGGGGTGAACCCCTTAGAGCTATTAACACGGCGAGTTACCTCCGATGCGAACATGGAAATACCAGGTAGGCATTTGTTGGCAGCGAGGACCATGAAGTGGGCGACGGCAATTTAATTGGCGTTTTCGGGAGAGGCAAAATAAAACCCCCCGGGTTTTCACCGGGAGGTTGCTTGTTACTCTCTTGCAAGAATTTACAGGGAAAGGTGCGGACTAGCCGGCAAGTTTTCAGGCCTCTTCAGCGTAGGCGGTTTTCAGTTTAGCCACTGTAGCTGGGTCGGCCAGGGTGGAGATATCCCCCAGGGCGCGGCCCTCGGCGATGTCCCGCAGGAGGCGGCGCATGATCTTGCCGCTGCGGGTCTTGGGCAGCTCGGCGGTGAAGAAGATCTCTTCCGGCCGGGCCAGCGCGCCGATTTTTTGCACCACGTGTTCCCGCAACTCCCGGACCAGTTCCGGGGTGGCCGGGACGTCATCCTTTAAGGTAACAAAGGCGACGATGGCCTGACCCTTGATTTCGTGTTCCCGGCTGATGACAGCGGCCTCAGCGACACCCGGGTGGTCTACCAGGGCGCTTTCGACCTCCATGGTGCCGATGCGGTGGCCGGAAACGTTAATGACATCATCCACCCGGCCCAGGAGCCAGAAATAGCCGTCTTCATCCTGGCGGGCGCCGTCACCGGTGAAGTAGTAACCGGGGATGCGGTTCCAGTACTGGTTGACATAACGGTCAGGGTCGCCAAAGATGGTCCGCATCATGGCCGGCCAGGGTTTTTTGATGACCAGGTAACCGCCCTGGCCCGGGGGAACGGGTTCACCCTTCTCGTCAACAATGGCCGCTTCAATCCCTGGGAAGGGCCGGCCGGCCGAACCGGGTTTTAAAGGGGTCAACCCCGGCAGGGGACTGATGAGGATCATCCCCGTCTCCGTCTGCCACCAGGTGTCAACAATGGGACAGCGGCGGTGGCCGATGTAGTTATAATACCACACCCAGGCCTCCGGGTTGATGGGTTCACCGACGCTCCCCAGGAGCCGCAGGGAGGAGAGGTCATGCCGGGCCGGGTAGGCGGGGCCGGAGCGCATAAAGGAACGGATAGCCGTGGGAGCGGTATAAAAGACGGTGACGCCGTATTTTTCAATGATCTGCCAGTAGCGGTCCGGCCGGGGATAATCAGGGCTGCCTTCATACATCAGCACCGTCGCCCCGTTGGCCAGGGGGCCGTAGACAACGTAACTATGGCCGGTGATCCAGCCGATATCGGCGGTACACCAGTAGACATCCCCGTCTTTCAGATCAAAAATATAGTGAGCGGTTGTGGCTGTACCCACCAGGTAACCGCCGGTGGTATGGACCACGCCCTTGGGTTTGCCGGTGGTGCCGCTGGTATGGAGGATAAAGAGGGGATCCTCGGCCTCCATGTGTTCCGGGGGCGTATACAAGGGAGCCGCGGCCATGAGCTCGTGCCACCAGAGGTCGCGGCCGGGCTGCATATTAACCCTGTCGCCGGTACGCTTGGCGACGATAACCCGTTCGATGCTGGGGGCGCTGGCCAGGGCGGTGTCGGCACTCTCCTTTAAAGCCACCACCCGGCCTTTCCGGTAACCCCCATCAGCGGTAATCAGGACCTTGGCACCGATGTCGTTAATCCGGTCCCGCAGGGCGGCGGCGCTGAAGCCGCCGAAGACCACATTATGGACGGCGCCGATGCGGGCGCAGGCCAGCATGGCTATGGGCAGTTCCGGGATCATGGGGAGATATATAGTCACCCGGTCGTCCCGCTTAACCCCCAGGGAACGCAGGACGCCCGCAAACTTGTTGACCTCCCGGTAGAGGTCGCGGTAGGTCAGGACGACGGCGTCCCCCGGTTCCCCTTCCCAGATAATGGCCGCCTTATTACGGCGCCAGGTCTCTACGTGGCGGTCCAGGCAATTATAGGAAGCGTTGAGGGTGCCGCCGTTGAACCACCAGGCCACAGGGTAATCCCATTCCAACACCCGGTCCCAGCGGCGGAACCAGTGGAGCCGGGCGGCCTCCCGGGCCCAGAACTCCTCGCTGTTTTCACCTTCCCGGTAGAGCTCGCCGTCTTTAGCGTTGGCTGCCGCCGTAAAGGCCGGCGGGGGCGGGAAGGAACGGTTTTCCTTTAATAAAGCTTCGATGGTGAGGGTCCGGGTGTCTTGACCCATGGATGTCACTCCCTTCCTGTGGTTCTATCTTAAGCGGTGGCCGGAAAAAAGAAAAGGATTTGGCCGTTAAAGGTTGCCAGTGCGACTTTAAAGGTCAACTGGGACAGCCCAACGGGAAGGAGGTAATTTCTACAAAAGAGAAGGTTTTTCAACATCCTTGCCGAATAAGCTTAAAGGGAATTAAGGTGCAGGCAAATGGTTAGGATGGGATTATGCTAAATTCCGGGATAGACATTGTCGAAATCGAGCGCCTGGAAGGGGCTATCGACCGCCACCCTCGTTTCCTCAGCCGGGTGTTTACCCCGGCCGAACGGGCCTACTGCCTGGCCCGGCGGCGACCCGGGGCTTCCCTGGCGGCCCGCTTTGCCGCCAAAGAGGCGGTCATGAAGGCCCTGGGGTTCGGGTTGGGTTGTTGTTCCTGGCAGGATATTGAGATCCGCCGAGAGCCGGGCGGACGGCCGCAGGTAATCCTCCACGGCCGCGCCCGGCAGCTGGCCCGGGAACAGGGGGCCGGGGCGATAACCATCAGCCTTTCCCACTGCCACGCCTACGCTACGGCAGTAGCCCTGGTAGAAATATCATTACAGCGGAGCCCTTGATGGGAGCTGTCGCTCCGCCACGAAACCCTGAAAAGGCTAGCTGAAGGGCTGGCGGGTACAGGTGGAGGATGACTTGGTTCGAGGCTTTAGCAAACTCGAGCTGTGCCGCCGCGAGGCGGCGGTGAACGGGACAGAAGCCTATTTTCGGAGGCAGATTAATCATGTACCTGGTAACGGCAGCGGAGATGGGCCGGTTGGATCGCCTGGCCGCCAGCGAATATATGATCCCCAGTATCGTCCTGATGGAAAACGCCGGTCTGCGGGTAGTAGAATCCATCCGGCGTCACTTCCAGGAACAGGTGGCCAACCGCCGGATCTTAATCTTTTGCGGCAAAGGCAACAACGGCGGCGACGGCCTGGTAGTCGCCCGCCACCTCCTGAACCAGGGCGCCGAGGTGAAGGTTTTTCTCCTGGCCCGGCCGGAGGACCTGCGAGGTGACGCCCGGACCAACCTGGAGATTTACCAGAAGATGGGCGGTAAATTGCTGCTCCTCCTGGGGGAAAGCCACCTGCAACGGGCCGATATTGCCCTCCTTTATGCCGATCTGGTGGTGGACGCCATCTTTGGTACGGGTTTTAAGGGGGCGGCCCTGGGCCTGCCGGCAGCCGTCATCACCATGATTAATAAAGCCCACCGGGAGACAGTAGCCGTAGACCTGCCCTCCGGCCTGGAGGCGGATACCGGGCGCTGCTTCGGCCCCTGTATCCAGGCTACCTGGACCGTCACCTTCGCCCTGCCCAAACTGGGCCTGGTCGTCGAACCGGGAGCCGGCCTGACCGGGCGCCTGGAGGTCGCGGACATCGGCATCCCCCAGAAATTGATCGCCAGCCAGCATATCAATCGTCTTCTCCTAACGCCGGCCTGGTGCCGGGCCCGCTTGCCCCGGCGTGAAGCCGGCGGCCATAAGGGCCTGTACGGCCGGATCCTGGCTGTAGGGGGCTCCCCGGGCCTCACCGGGGCCATTACCATGGCGGCCACGGCGGCCCTGAAGGCCGGGGCCGGCCTGGTCACCGCCGCCGTGCCCCGGGGAGTCCAGGGGATCCTGGCCATAAAAACGACGGAGGTTATGACCCATCCTCTGCCGGAAACACCTGGCGGCACCTTAAGCCGCGACGCCCTGGACCCCCTTCTGGAACGGGTAGCCGCCAGCGACGTCCTGGCCCTGGGGCCGGGCCTTTCCCAGGATCCGGCCACGGTAGACCTGGTTAAGGAATTGCTCCCCCGGCTGGAGATACCGGCGGTGGTGGATGCCGACGCCTTAAACGCCCTGGCTACCGATACCAGTGTCCTGGAGGGCGAACACGGTCCTCTGGTCCTGACCCCCCACCCGGGGGAGATGGCCCGCCTGCTGGGAACCACCACCGCCAAGATCCAGGAGGACCGCCTGGAAATGGCCGCCCAGTATGCCCGCAAGTGGCAGGTAGTCCTCCTGCTGAAAGGAGCACGGACGGTTATCGCCCGGCCGGACGGCCCGGTATATATCAACCCCACCGGTAACCCCGGTATGGCCACTGCCGGCAGCGGCGATGTCCTGACGGGGATTATTGCCGGCTTGATGGGCCAGGGCCTGGAGCCCGGGGTGGCCGCCGCCCTGGGAGCTTACCTTCATGGGGCCGCTGGGGACCTGGCAGCCGCAGAGCGGGGCCAGTATTCCCTGATGGCCGGAGACCTGCTGGAGTTTTTACCCCTGGCCTTGCGCAGCTTAGAAGCGGAAACATCCGCCTGAAGGGAAGCTGCCTCACCCTGGCAGCAGGATGACATTAACATCCATTTTGGGGAGAAGTCTATTTTTCGGAGGAGCTATTTTTGATGGAGGTGGCAACTATTGTCACGGCCGGTTTGGGCCGAGATCGACCTGGAAGCATTGGCCCGCAATGTTCGGGCCATTAAAAGCATACTAGCGCCGCAAACGGAGATTATGGCCATTGTTAAAGCCAATGCCTACGGCCACGGGGCCGGGCCGGTAGCCAGGAAGGCCCTGGCCAACGGTGTTACCTGGCTGGGGGTGGCCACCCTGGATGAAGCCCTGGCCCTGCGCCGGGAAGGCATCACGGCTCCCTTGTTAATCCTGGGCTATACGCCGCCGGAGGATGCCGGCCGGGTGGTGGCAGCCGACATTTCCCAGACGGTCTTTAGCGTGGACCAGGCCCGGGCTTTGAACGCCGCCGCTGTTGCTGTCGGCACCAGGGCCCGCCTGCATCTAAAAATTGACACCGGCATGGGCCGGCTGGGTTTTTTGCCCGGGGAGGCCGTAGCCGCTGCCCGGACCATGGCGGCTTTGCCCCATGTCACCCTGGAGGGTATCTTTACCCATTTTGCCGTGGCCGATGCCGCCGATAAAACCTACACCCAGCGACAGATGGATCTATTCCAGCAGGTGATTGCCGAACTGGAGCAACACGGTATCACCTTTCCCTGGCGGCACGCGGCCAACAGCGGGGCCATTATCGATCTCCCTGAGACCCACTTTAACCTGGTCCGGGCCGGGATTATCCTTTATGGCCACTATCCTTCACCGGAGGTGCGACAGGAAAGGCTGGCCCTCTCCCCGGTAATGACCCTCAAAACCAGGGTGGTCCTGGTGAAAGAGGTGCCGGCCGGCTCCTCTATCAGCTATGGCTGTACCTACTGTACTCCCGGCCCGGCCCGGATCGCCACCCTGCCAGTGGGCTATGCCGACGGTTATTCCCGGCTGCTGTCCAACCGGGCCCAGGTTTTACTCCACGGCCACCGGGTGCCGGTGGTCGGGCGCGTATGTATGGACCAGTGCATGATAGACGTTACTTCTATACCAGAGGTCCGGGTGGGTGATGAAGCAGTCCTCTTCGGCCGCCAGGGGGAGGCAAGCCTGACTGTCGAGGAGGTGGCAGACTGGATGGGGACCATTAACTACGAGATCCTTTGCCTTATCTCCAGGCGGGTACCGCGGCTATACCTTCATGGTTAAAAAATATAGACCCCAATCCTGGTGGTAACCTTGCGCTGGTAACCTTTTACCGCTATAATTAGTTATATCATGCCGATCATAACTATACCCATGTAGGGAGGTGCCTATTTTTGCCAGGTGTCAAGCGGATCATGATTAGCTTGCCGGAGAGCCTCCTGGCCGAGGTTGACGGCCTGGCGACCCTGGAAAAGCGCAACCGTAGCGAGTTTATCCGGGAAGCTATGAAGTTATATATCACCGAACGTAAACGGCGTAATATCCGGGAACAGATGAAACGGGGATACCAGGAAATGGCACCTATCAATTTAGCCCTTGCGGTGGAAAACTATGATATAGAGAATGAAGTGGAAAGGTACTACGATAAAAGCCTGGCGGAGTGTAAATAAGATGCTGGTACGGCGCGGGGATGTTTTTTACGCCCATCTCAACCCGGTGGTTGGTTCCGAGCAAGGCGGAACCCGCCCGGTACTTATCATACAGAATGACATTGGTAACCAGTATAGTCCCACTACCATTGTGGCCGCCATTACCTCCCAGATTGCTAAGGCCAAATTGCCTACCCATGTAGAAATTGCGGCCGGTAAGAGCGGCCTGGAGCGGGATTCCGTTATTTTACTGGAACAGATTCGTACCATCGACAAGAGCCGCCTCAAACAAAAGGTGGCCGTTCTGGATGATGAAATCCTGGAGAGGGTCAACCGGGCTCTGGAGATCAGCCTGGGCCTGGTGGAACTATGATCGGGGGAGGACATTATGGGGACTCCAAGGATCGGGCTGACCTGCGACCTGGATCCTGACCGGGGCCGGATTATCCTGCGGGAGTCATACTGCCAGGCCATTTTGGCGGCCGGGGGGCTGCCTTTACTCCTGCCGGTGGTCGCCCCGGAGGCGGCGCCGGGGTATCTGGCTTTAATCCAAGGACTTGTTTTAACCGGGGGCGGCGATATTGCACCGTCCTTTTTTGGTGCCGGGGCCACGGCTGTCCTCCATAAGGTCCTGCCCCAGCGCGACGCCTTTGAACTGGCTCTGACCCGGGCCGCCCTGGCGGTAGGGAAACCCATCCTGGCCATTTGCCGGGGTATCCAGGTCTTAAATGTAGCCGCCGGCGGCGACCTGTACCAGGATATCCCCAGCGAAATAGCCGGCGCCCTCAACCACGACCAGGAGCAGCCCCGGCACCAGCCTTTTCACCCCATAGCCATCATACCAGGCACCCGCCTGGCGGGCCTTTTGGGACCGGAGGCCATGGTCAACAGCCTGCACCACCAGGCAGTGCGGCGTCTGGGGGTGGGCCTACGGGTCGCCGCCACGGCCCCTGATGGTGTGATTGAGGGGTTAGAAGGCCAGGGGCAAAATCTGGTGGTGGGGGTCCAGTGGCACCCCGAAGACCTTTATACCGGGGATGGTCGCCAGAAGGCTTTATTCGAATATTTTGTCGAGATGGCAACGGAATAACGTTATCCCCGATAATTTTTCCATAAGTTTGCAGGAAATTGGTGATTCCCTGTCGAACCATAAATTAGGGAAGGTATGGTAGGACAATTTACCGGCTGTACGCCGGAACCGCTATATTATTTCTATAAGGGAAGGGCGTATCGAACTTGCCACGGGTGCTGGTAGTTGATGATCAGCACGGGGTCCGTGCCCTGCTGCAATTTCTATTCCGGGAAGAAGGCTGTCAGGTAGCTATAGCCGTTAATGGTCGCCAAGCTATTCGTCAGGTGGAACAGTGGCACCCTGATGTAGTGATCATGGATATAAAAATGCCGGTCATGGGCGGCCTGGAGGCCCTGCCCCGGATCAAGGCTATATCTCCCGAAACGGCGGTGATACTGATGACCGCTTATGCCGGGGAGACCTCCCTAGAGGAGATCTGGCGCCTGGGGGCCGACAACTTTATTTACAAGCCCTTTGATCTCGCTGAGTTAAAGGCCATGGTGCGGGAAGCCCTGCCGGATACCAGACCGGCCTGCAGGAAACTGGCCCCTTGAGGGCGAAGAATAGAGCCGCCTGCCCGTAAAAAGGCAGGTGGCTTTTCAATTGGAGGCGATTATGATGTCCAAGCTAAACCCCCAATGGGACCTCTACGTTATCATCACCACCAAACTGGGTGGCGGCCGGCCCACCCTGGAGCTGGTGCAGGCCGCCCTGGCCGGGGGCGCTACGGCCATCCAGCTGCGGGAGAAGGATTTACCGGCCCGGGAGCAGGTTGAGCTGGGTCTGGCCATCCGGGAACTAACTCGGGCGGCGGGGGCTACCTTTATTATCAACGACCGCCTGGATGTCGCCCAGGCCGTCGCCGCCGACGGCCTGCATATCGGCCAGGAAGACCTGCCGGCGCCGGTAGCCAGGAAGCTCCTCGGGCCGGACAAGATCTTAGGGGTTTCTACCGGGACTGTAGCTGAAGCACGCCAGGCTGAGGCCGACGGCGCCGACTACCTGGGCGTAGGCAGCATCTATGCCACCGGCAGCAAGGGGGACGCCGGTGAACCCATCGGCCCGGCAGGATTGCGGGCCATTAAAGAGGCCGTCAAGATTCCGGTGGTGGGCATCGGCGGTATTAATGCCAGCAACGCTGCTGCTGTCATTGCCGCCGGGGCCGCCGGGGTGGCAGTCATCTCAGCGGTGATCAGCGCCCCGGACGTAGCCGCCGCCGCTCGCCGGTTGCGGGAAGTGGTTATCCAGGCCAGGGAAAAATAAATTTCCGGCAGGATTATCGTCCCACTGGAGCGAAGAATTAACCTGGTTTAGTACTGTCAGGGTGGTGTAATAATAAGGTACTGGGTGACAAAAATGGAAGTATGGTTAAAGGATGCCGGGGCGACCAGAAAGCTGGGGGAGGAACTGGCAGGTATCCTGGGTCCGGGCTCCATCCTTATCTTGAGCGGCGAATTAGGGGCCGGCAAGACCACCCTCACCCAAGGTCTGGCCCGGGGGCTGGGGGTTACCGCCCCGGTTGCCAGCCCTACCTTTACCCTGATCAAGGAATACCAGGGCCGTTACCCCCTTTACCATATTGACCTCTACCGCCTGGAAGACCCGGAGGTCATGCTGGACCTGGGCCTGGAGGAGTACTTTGCCGGCGACGGGATAACCGTGGTGGAGTGGGGGGAGCGCCTGGAGGCCTACCTGCCCCCGGCTTTCCTGGGCATTACCCTGGAGTATGCCCCCGAGGGGCGCCGGGCCTTAATCACGGCCCGGGGGCCGGCCTACGAGCGCCTGCTGGAGGAGTTGAAGAAGATTGTTGGTCCTGGGGGTTGAGAGTGCCACCCAAGTTGCTGCTGCTGCCATTGTTCAGGATAAGCAACTGGTGGCCGAACTTTTTTTTAATACCCGGAAAAACCATTCCCAGCGCCTGTTGCCCATGATTGCGGCCCTCCTGGCCGAAACCGGCCTGGAGCCGGCCGACCTGGACGGCCTGGCCGTGAGCCTGGGGCCGGGTTCCTTTACCGGATTGCGGATCGGCCTGGCAACTGTTAAGGGCCTGGCCCAGGCGACAGGCAAGCCCCTGGTCGGTATTCCCACCCTGGAGGCCCTGGCCTTTAACGCCTGGGGCGTGCCGGGTTTGATCTGCCCGGTCTTGCAAGCCCGGCGCCAGGAAGTATATACCGCCCTTTTTCGCTGGCAGGAGGGAGAGTTATGCCGTCTAACCCCGTACCAGGCTACCGACCCGGTTTCACTGGTGCCCTCGTTAAAATCCTACAATACACCGGTTTACTTTTGCGGCGATGGAGTAGCGCCTTACTGGGAGGTATGGCAGCAAATGGGGCCCCGGGCCCGCTTTCTGCCACCGCCGGACAACTTGTCACGGGCGGCACCCATCGCCATCCTGGGGAGGAGGCGTCTCCAGTCCGGCCTCCCCGACGACCTTTCCCAATTAAAGCCACTCTACCTCCGGCCGTCGCCGGCGGAGAGGCAGAGCCGTTGACTGTGCGGGTCCTGCCCATGATTAATGAGTATCTCACCGGGGTGCTGGCCATCGAGCGGGTTTCCTTTCCTACCCCCTGGACGCGCCACTCCTTCCAGAACGAGATTTATAATAACGATTTCGCCTACTATTATGTAGCCCTGAACGGCCAGCAGGTTATCGGCTATGCCGGTATGTGGATTATCCTGGATGAAGCCCACATTACCAATGTCGCCGTCCACCAGGACTACCGCGGCCGGCGCCTGGGTGAGATTCTGTTGCGGGTGTTGATGCAGGAGGCTGTTTACCTGGGTGCCGACCGGATGACCCTGGAGGTGCGCGTCTCCAACCACTCGGCCCGGCGCCTGTATGAACGCCTGGGTTTCGTCAGCGCCGGGGTACGCCGGGGTTATTATAACGATAACCGCGAAGACGCCATTATCATGTGGAAACACCTCTTTGAGGAGACGAATAGCGGCAGTGACAACGGCAACGAATATCCTGGCTATTGAAAGTTCCTGCGACGAGACGGCGGCGGCCATTGTGAGTGACGGTACCAGGGTGCGGGCCAATATTGTCGCCTCCCAGATCGCCATCCACCGCCGTTTTGGCGGTGTGGTACCGGAGATTGCCTCCCGCCGCCACCTGGAGAATATTGTCCCGGTGGTGACGGCAGCCCTGGCGACGGCCGGATTGAACTTTAATGATCTGGACGCCGTGGCGGTAACTTACGGCCCGGGCCTGGCAGGAGCCCTATTGGTAGGCCTTTCCTATGCCAAAAGCCTGGCCTATGCCCTGGGTAAGCCCCTCATCGGCGTCCACCATATCCTAGGGCATATCTACGCCGGTTTTCTCGCCTATCCGTACCTGCCCCTGCCGGCTGTCTGCCTGGTGGTCTCCGGCGGGCATACCAACTTGATCTACCTGGAGGATCATGTTACCCGCCGTATCCTGGGCTCGACCCGGGATGATGCCGCCGGCGAAGCCTTCGACAAAGTGGCCCGGGTCCTGGGCTTGCCTTACCCCGGCGGCCCGGAACTGGAGAAACTCGCCCGGGAAGGTAACCCCGAAGCTGTAGCCTTCCCGCGGGCCTGGTTGGAGGAAGATAGCCTGGACTTCAGCTTCAGTGGCCTGAAGTCGGCGGTCATTAACTACCTGCACCATGCCCAGCAGGTCGGCCAGGAGTTTAACCGGGCCGACGTGGCCGCCAGTTTCCAGGCGGCGGTAGTCGAGGTTTTGGTGGCTAAAACCATGCTGGCCACCGGGCACCACCAGGTGCGGTCGATCCTCCTTGCAGGGGGTGTAGCGGCCAACTCTATCCTGCGCCGAGAATTACAGGCGGCCGGGGAACAAGCGGGCCTGCCGGTCTACTTTCCCCCGCCGGAACTCTGCACCGACAACGCAGCCATGATCGGCTGCGCCGCCTACTACCAGTACCTGCGCCGGGATTTTGCCCCTTTAAGCCTCAACGCTATCCCCGATTTACCCCTTAATTAAGAGTCTTGCCAGTTTGGGGGCAAAAACCTAGCAAAATCAAGGCCGGACGGGATTTAACAAAATAAGGAAGTCCAAAATAGTCCAGATGAAAACCTAGTAATTTCAAGGCTTAGGAAACAGTCCGTTAGCAAGTGGTTTGCAAGTGGTTAGAAAAGCAAGGAGGGTGATCGTATGGCGCTTCATACCTTCTACAAAGTTTTTATTCTATAGGTTTCGGCCTTTTCCCTTCCTGGGGAGGAAAATTTTGAGCGTAAAACCGAAGGCAACCCTTCACGGCAATGAGCCTTGCCTTGATGCATGCCTCCTTTATGCGCCGGAGATGCCGCTGATAACGTCGGGCTAAGACGGGGAAAAACGTTCAAGGCAACGCGGAAGGTCCGGCAGGAACTGCCTTTCACTGCAGGGCGACGGCGGCAAAATGCCTTGTCCTATAATACTTGATAAATATTTCACATTCTTACCTTTAACAGCGGTGTAATAAAAATTTAACGAAAAAATGGGTTAAACGCATATTTTTTTAAGGTAGCCTCTGTCGTTTGGTGCAAGCGGCCGATTTTTGCCGAAGGTATAAAATATTTCCCGGGCATAAATGACCCTTCAGAACGCCAGCAATCGGTTTTAAAAAGGGCTATACAGGGTTAATATTTCCTGGAAAACTTCTAGAAAGACGATTGCAAAATTGCCGGCAAACTGCCGCGCGGCTCCGGCAAGTTATAATAACAAGGCCCGCCCCGGTGGATAAGGCAGGCCTTTTCCTGAATTTGCGGCCAGCAAAAAATCATTGTTCCAGCTGTTTCTTCAACACGGCGATCTCGTCCGGCGTAAGCCCCGTAGCTTTAACAATGGTCTCTATATCGACGTTGAGCAGGAGCAGGTTCCGGGCTACTTCTCGTTTGCCCTCCAATTTTCCTTCTAATTTCCCTTCCAATTTCCCTTCCAATTTTCCTTCCAATTTCCCCTTCTGTTCGCCTTCTCTTAAGCCTTTTAGCAAAGCCTGCTGCTGCATCTCTTCCAGGGTCAATTCCAGGTTGTAAATCATCCGTTCCACCTCCCAGGGATTGCTTGCGTCCAGGATGCGGTCAACCTTTTCCTTAAAACCTTCAGGCATTCTGGGCTTGACGACGTTCTTCAGCCAGCTGGTGATATGGCGGAACTCGTCAGGCGTGAGCCGCCTTAAGACCCCCGCCAGTTTCTGCAGCCGTCCAACCAGCTCTTCCGGCCGCATCTTTTGGTCCAGGAGAAAGACACCGGCAATTAGATTGGCCGCCCGGATTAGCTCTTCTTCGCTGTAACGGTTGACGTCAAACAGCAGGTAATGGAAGTCCAGGAGATGCCCGCTGAAATCCTGGTAACTGTCCAGCATTTCTTGGAAGGAGAGCGCCGCCGTCCAGGACCCGGCCCCGTTGTAGAGCACCGCCGGGATGATGGGCGGCAGGCGGAAATGCTTGCTCTCCCGCTCATGTTGCGGGGTGTTGGTGTAGATTTCCCGCCAGATTTCGACAATATAGAGCAGCAGCCGGAAAGGTATCAGGTAGTCTACCGTTGACTGCAGCTCCAGCAGGACGTAAAAGATGACGTTTCTATCCCTGGTCTTAAGCCGGTAGACGACATCGGCTTCTTTCTCGCTGAAATCCTGGAGGACGTAGGACTTGTTCACCAGGATGAGGTCGTCGGCGTCAATGGCCTCCACCCATTTTTCCCGGACGAAGGTCTTTAAGAGTTCCAGGAACACCCTTTTGTCGGCCAGGAGCTGCCGGTAACCCTTGTCGTGGGGGTGGTGGGGAGGCCGGGGCTGCCCGTTATTATCCGGCAAGGGATCACCTTCTTCTGGATTTTATTATAGCATATTTCTGGAACATGGGCATACTTTTCGGAGAGCCGGCGCTGCCCGCTTCCTGAATTTACAAAGAATGTTACGCTTCACTGGCCTCAACGGCACCGATAAATGGTTTTAATACTTTACAGGGCCAGAAGGAACTTTTTTGGCCTGTGGTAATACCGGCCACAAAAGCACGGCTAGTGTCCTATTGACGGTTCCTGGTATAATAAGGGTTCAGCCCATGGCTTATTACTCGGAATACCGGGCAAGGAAAAGACTGTTTCACCTGGCAGTTAAACGTAAAAAGCATAAACTTTTTGCGAAGATCGGATAACCTTGGAGGAAACTGGTAGTTTGTGTCGAATTTTTCATTACTAGCGGGAACGGAAACATAGCAATATGGTAACTTTTAGACGAGGAAGCCGGGGCGAATATTTTGGTCCGGCCCTTATCCCTCGTGATAAATAAATTCAGAATAGATTCCGGGACCGGATCGGAAACGGTCTCGAAGGGAGGGCCGAAAATCTTGCTAGCCTTACCGGAAAAGAGCGTCCTGCTGGTAGAAGACTCGACCCTTATCAGGTTTTCCTCCAGGAGAACACTGGAGGGAAAGGGCTACCTTGTGGACGAAGCCGCCAGCGGCCAGGAGGCGCTGGTTAAGGCCAGGGGAAAAGGAGAACCGTACGATCTGGTGATCCTTGACATCCACCTGCCGGGAATGGACGGCCTGGGAGTGCTGGAGAACCTCAAGCGCCTGCCGGAGTACCGCTATGTCCCGGTTATGGTGGTAACGGTTGAGAGCAACGTCGCCGTGGTCAAGAAGGCGATAGATCTGGGGGCGGTAGAGTACCTTTGCAAGCCCTACTCGGTCGAGGAACTGGTGCGCCGCGTAGAGAAACTGATAGGACCAGGCGCCAGGGGAGAAGCCGCCCCGGCGGAGCTGCTGCATAAAGTACTCAGGAATGAGATCAACCGGGCGAGCAGGGGCGGGTTCAAGGTAGCCCTGGTTTTGGCCCGGTCGGAAAGGTTGGGCAAGGGAAAGATTGGGGAATGCGCCAGGCAGGCGCGGCGGCGCTTGCGCGAGATAGACACCGTCATAGAGCTCAGCAAGAGCACGCTGGCGATGATTCTCCCCCATACGGGGAAAGAAGGCGCACAGGTGGTAACGACGAAACTGGAGGGCTTTCTGCCCGGGACGTGGAGTTACGGGATTGCGGTATACCCCGATAACGGGAAGGACGGGGAAGAGCTTTTCGCCTACGCCGAAGCTGCTCTTAAAGAGAGCTGGGAGAAAAAAGAGCCGGGTGCGCCAGCCCAGCAGCAAGCATCTGACACGTAGATCCCAGGATTTATGCCGCAGTCCGGGTTCTCAGCCCCTGGTAAACGGTGCCGTGTTACGCTTAAAGGGAAGTTACGAAAATAGATACTTAAAAGCCGTATTGGGGCGGGTCCTCATAGAACCATATACGCATTTAACCGCAAAGGTTAACCCTCCTCCAAATGCGTGAGGCGTGTGCTTCACAGAAAATCTATGGACTGTAACAGCAGTTGAGAAGTTTTTAGAAAAGTAGTCGGGTATATAGCGGGCCTTTTTCACCTCAGCAGCGAGCGTGCTAAAGGAGGCCCGGGAAGGAAAGGGCAGCCCGGTGCTGGCTATTTTAGACCTGGACAACATGAAAATCTCAACGACATCCGGGGGCACCAGGATGGGGATGAAGCCCTGAAGCAGGTAGGCCGGGCCATCCAGAAAAGCGTGCGGGAGGGGGATGTAACGGCCCGTTATGGGGGCGACGAATTCGTCAGCCTCTACCCAGGCAAAGGGCCGCGCCTGGAGACCCTCCGGGTGCGGCTTGAGAAGCATCTGCAAGCAATACGCTTTTCCGGCACGGAGATACCCTTGAGCCTTCGGTGGGGCTGGCGCGGTTTTCTGCAGACGGGAAAGACGTAGATACGCTGCTCGCAGTGGCCGACACCAGGATGTATGCGGACAAGGAGGGCAAAAAAGGCTGCCAAAGGGCTGGCATTTAACACTCCCGCGGGATTGCCGGTTCGGCAAGCAGGCCTTTTCTGATGAGCATTCCCAGCAGGAGGTATATGGTTCCTTTCATGGAGAGAGGGAAATTAATGCAATACTACGAAGAACTGAAACACATCGGCTTACAAAGACTGCAAGAGAGCATGAGCCAGGCCCTGGGACTGGCAGCTCTGGTCACCTCCCCGGATGGGCAACCGCTCACTAAAATCTCCAACCTGTGCTCTTTCTGCGCCCTGGTTAATGCCGATCCAGAAGGAAGAGCCAGGTGCGCGGCTGCACGTGTAATCTCTACCAGGGCTGCCGTGAATGCAGGGAGAGCGGTTCTCGACACCTGCCATGCCGGGCTGGTGCACCTGGCAGTCCCCCTCCGGGTAGCGGGAGAAACAGTGGCGGTACTAGTGGGCGGCAATGCAGCGCTGCAGCCGCTTACAGAAGAGGCAGTGGCGCAACTGGCCCGGGAAACAGGCATTGACCAGGAGGAGCTTTTGGCGGCGGCCAAAACGGTACCCGTCTGGCCTGAAGAGCGGCTCTGGAAAGCGGCGGAGATGATGGGGGCAGTGACGGAAACCGTGGCCCAGATGCTGTACACCAGGCAGGAACTGCAGAAAAAGGCAGATGAACTCAGCGCCCTCTTTGAATTCAGCAAAACGGTGTCCGGCAGCCTGCAGGTGGCCGAAGCTGCCCGGCAGGGACTTCAGGCGGTACTGGAATTGACTGGTGCCACCAGCGGGTCGGTGATAATGCTGGGCGAAGCGGAACCAGGGGCGGCGGCTCCTGAGGTGGCGGCTACCCTGGAGCCGGACAACGAATTAAGGGTTATCCCTGCAGGGGAAATAATAGCCGCGGTCGGGCGGGAAGCTGCCGCCGCGCACTTTGACAGCCGTCCCGGAGAAAGCACGCCCGAAGAAAAGCGGCCGGCAGTTGCAGTACCACTTACAGCCGGGGGCAAGGTGACA
This sequence comes from Moorella naiadis (nom. illeg.), assembly GCF_051020825.1. Classification (NCBI taxonomy): domain Bacteria; kingdom Bacillati; phylum Bacillota; class Clostridia; order Neomoorellales; family Neomoorellaceae; genus Neomoorella; species Moorella naiadis (nom. illeg.). The sequence continues at coordinate 1,231 of NZ_JAXGFQ010000016.1, read as the reverse complement.
GGGGTACTCACCCTAGCAGGCAAGCCAGGGGGGCAACGCTTCACCGAAGAGGAAGCCATCTTTTTGACCACCTTGGGTACCATTCTAGGGCTGGCGCTGGAAAATGCCCGGCTTTTCCGGAAAGTGCGGGCAAGGGCAGCGATGCTGGAACGGCTGATCGAAGTAGGGCAGGTGTTATCGAGCCACCTTGATGTGGATTTAGTGCTTGAAGCGGTCCTGGCAAGTGTGCGGGAAGTGCTGGATGCACGGTGGTGTGCCCTGAGGGTGCTTGACGAAAATACCGGCGAACTGGTGCTGAGGGCCAGCCTGGGTATGAACCCGAAGTTGCAGGCAAAGGTGGCTCACGTCCGGCCGGAGGATAACTTGCTGGGTGAGGTGCTCCAAAAAGGGGAAGCCGTGGTAGTGGAGGACCTGGCCGCCAGCGGGTCTGGCAGGCACCTGCCTTACTACGCGCTAGAGATGCGGGCCCTGGTTGTGGTGCCGGTGAAAGCAGGCGGGCAGATCCTGGGGACATTGAAGGTTTATTCTCCTGTACCGCGCCGCTGGTCGGAAGAGGAAGTTGAGTACCTGGGTACCGTTGCCGCGCAAGTCGGGCTGGCGCTGGAAAACGCCCGCCTTTACTCCTCCCTGCGGGAGTACTACTTGAGCACCGTACAGGCGCTGGCAGCAGCATTGGAGGCCAAGGACGTATACACGAGGGGACATTCCATCCGGGTAGCCAAATGGGCACGCTCCTGCGCCCGCATGTTGGGAGTTAGTGCTGAAGAGGAGGAACAGGCTTACCTGGCCGGTCTATTACACGACCTAGGTAAAATCAGCATCCAAGAGGATATCCTTCTCAAACCGGGCCCCCTTACCCCGGAAGAAAGAAAAAAGATGCAGGGTCATCCTGAAATAGGAGCCAGGATCCTGGAACCGGCCCGGTTACCTACGGCGGTCATTACAGCCGTGCGGCACCATCACGAAGACTATGGGGGCGGGGGTTATCCGGCTGGCCTTTCAGGAAAAGAGATCCCGCTTCTGGCGCGCATTATTCGTGTAGCCGATGCGTACGACGCCATGACCTCCGCCAGGCCTTACAGGGAAGCATTTACCCCCCAGCAGGCATATGAGGAATTGCAACGGTGTGCAGGCCGGCAATTTGACCCCCGGGTGGTAGAGGCCTTTTTAGGGATTCCGCAGGAGGAAATAACAGATATTTCCATGGGGGGGGGGGGGGGGGGGGGTACCC
>NZ_JAXGFQ010000015.1:0-73840 GCF_051020825.1 Moorella naiadis (nom. illeg.) | reverse complement strand
CATCCTGGACGCAAGCAATCCCTGGGAGGTGGAACGGATGATTTACAACCTGGAATTGACCCTGGAAGAGATGCAGCGGCAGGCTTTGTTGAAAGGCAAGATGGAAGGTAAGATGGAAGGTAAGATGGAAGGTAAGATGGAAGGTAAGATGGAAGTAGCGAAAAATATGTTGTCGCTGGGCATAGAAATGGATATGATTGCCAGGGCGACCGGGCTTGCTCCGCACGAGATCGCCGCGCTGAAAAAGCAACTGGAGCAGTGACTCTGGCCTGTTGTAAATTTATAAATCCTGCGCAGGCACAGGATATTTCTCCTGTGCTTGCCCCCTATACTTAACGCGGAGGAGCGGACGTGAAGGCGGTTCCGCAGCGAGCCAGCGGGAACTAACATCACTTTTGTAGGCTTTACCAAAGTTCATCAGGAGGGCCTCTTATACTGCTCGGGCAGGGCTTGATACACGATAACCGCTATAACCCCTCCTGCCAGGGCCGTAAGCAACTGGGGGATCTGGAAAGCCTGCGCCAGCTTGGGGGGCAAGACCAGAATGAATTTCAGCGCTAACACGAAGACCCCATACTTGCATACCGCGGCAGCAATGACGCCGGCCCAGGGGTTAAACCTTGCCAGCAGGCCGAAAACTATCACCAGCGTAGCGTTGGCTGCCATTATGAACGGCGTTATGGGCTGGGCGAGCGGGGGCACGATGCCCCGCATGAGGGCGATCCACGGCGTCAGGGCGCCTATGACGACCCCGCCCCCTATGCCTACGGTAAAAGTCGCTAAAAACAGCATCGCGTTTACCAGCGGGCCTGTCACCGGCTGCGGCAGGCCGGCCATCTGGACTGCGACCGTCAGCGCCAAAATTTTTTAAGGCAAGTAATCTCCTATTTACCGGTCAAGTGCTCCGAAAAAGCCTTAAACAAATCTATAGGCACCGGGAACACTAGAATATTACTCTTATCGGAAGCAATTTCCGTCAGAGTCTGCAGATACCGCAGCTGGAGAGAAGCCGGTTGAGCAGAAATAATCCGGGCCGCTTCGGCTAGTTTTGTAGCCGCCTGGAATTCCCCGTCTGCGTGGATTACCTTCGCCCGCCGTTCCCTTTCCGCCTCAGCCTGGGCTGCCATAGCCCGTTGCATACTCTGAGGTAACTCCACATCACGTATCTCTACAAGGCTTACCTTTACTCCCCAGGGCTCTGTCCCTTCATCAATGATTTGTTGCAGGCGCTGGTTGATCTGTTCCCGGTGGGCCAAAAGTTCGTCCAGGTCTGACTGGCCCAGGACACTCCGCAAGGTGGTCTGGGCTAGCTGGGAAGTAGCGCGAACATGATCCAGGACCTTAATCACGGCATTGGCCGGTTCAATTACCCGGAAATACGCCACCGCATTTACCTTGACCGTGACGTTATCCTTCGTTATGGCCTCCTGGGCCGGCACATCCATGGTCACGGTCCGCAGGTCCACCTTTTGCATGCGCTCGATGAAGGGTATCAAAAAGAAAAGACCGGGCCCCCTCACCCCTACATAACGGCCCAAGCGGAAAATAACTCCCCTTTCATACTCCTGTACCACCCGAATGGATGAGGAAACAAGACTGATTATAATTATGAGCACTGCTATAAGGGAAATAAAATTCTCCATAGCTATATATCCCACCTTTCTGTAAGCTTTCTATGCCCTCTTCACCTTTAATTTCAAGCCTTCTACGCCTATTATTATCACCTTTTGGCCCGCTTCCACTGGTTCTATGCTTTCCGCTTTCCGCTTTCCACCTTTCCCCTTCCACTCTAATTATCCCTTCCGGCTTTAGGTCGGTTAATGCTACCCCCATTGCACCCTGGAGGCTTTCCTGGCCGGTAACCACACGGCGCCGCCGGGCTTTGACTACAGCTCCCAGGAGGAAGGCCACAAATGCGGCCAGACCGAGGGCAGTAACTCCCACTAGGCTGAGGCTAAGGCGCAGGGCCGGCGGCCCCCCGCTAAAAAGCATGAGGGACCCCAGGATAAACGCAACCAGTCCTCCCCCCGCCAGCAGTCCGTGACTCACTATCAAAGCCTCTGCCGCCAGCAGGCATAGGCCCAAAAGCATAAGAAGAACCCCACCGAACTGCGCATCCAGGCTGCCCAAAGCGTAAAGCCCTAGCAACAAGCTTATGCCACCGGTCACCCCTGGGAAAACAGCCCCCGGGTGGTATAGTTCCATCAGCAAGCCTACGCTGCCAACCGTCATGAGGAGGTAGGCAATATTGGGCTCACTGATTTTAAATAGCAGGCGCTGAACCAGACTCATAGCTAAGAGTTTAACCGGGGCACCTGCTAACTGAAGCTCGACAGCCCTTCCATCTATCAAAGTAACCTTCTTGCCATTGAGCTGCTGTAAAAGCTCCTCTCTGCTAGCAGCTCCCAGGTCTATTAATTTAGCCTTCACAGCCTCGCCATCGCTAAAGGACTTGCTCTCTAACACCGCCGTCTCCGCCTGCAACGGGTCGCGCCCCCGCATCTGGGCAATGCTCCGCACCCAGGCCGCCGCATCCTGGGTAATTTTCTGCTTTTGCACGTCTGACAGATTACTCTCATCACCGATGGACACAGGGTGGGCGGCCCCTATCCTGCTGCCTGGCGCCATGGCTGCCACATGGGCGGAGATGGTGATGAAAGTCCCCGCTGAACCGGCCCAAGCTCCCGCTGGCGAAACATATACTATCACAGGTACTCTGGAGTTCAATATACCCTTTACTATCTCTTGCGTGGTGCTGTACACACCGGCATGATGCCTTATCTTTAACTATAACTTCGATGTAAATAAGAGATAGTAAATATGAGGTTAGTTCTTCACTCCCCAAAACTAATGCCAATCGCCCGGGCCGTAGCCAGGAGCTGGTGGTCCATGGGGATGGTCCGGGGCTTGCCGACGGCTTCTTCCAGGGGTACATGGGCGATATCGGTACCCCGCAGGCAGACCATAACCCCGTGAATGCCTTCAACCGCCAGCTGGGCCGCGGTCACGCCGAAGCGGGTGGCCAGGACCCGGTCGTAGGATGACGGCGAACCGCCCCGTTGGATGTGGCCCAGGACCGTCACCCGGGTTTCAATGTCGCTCTTTTCTTCGATCATCTGGCCTACCAGCTGGCCGATGCCTCCCAGGCGCACCTTCTCCACGCTGCCCTCCACCCGGCGCTGGACGACCAGTTCCCCTGCCGGCGACTTGACCCCCTCGGCGACCACGACGATGCTGAAGGGCTTGCCTTCGGCCCGGCGGGCCTCGATCTTAGCCAGTACCCCTTCAATCCGCCAGGGAATCTCGGGTACTAAAATGACATCGGCACCCCCGGCCAGACCGCTGTAAAGGGCGATCCAGCCGGCGTAACGGCCCATGAGTTCCAGGACCATGACCCGGTGGTGGGACTCGGCCGTGGTATGCAGCTTATCCAGGGCGTCGGTGGCCGTGCGGACGGCCGTGTCGAAGCCGAAGGTCTGGTCGGTGGCGGCCAGGTCGTTGTCGATAGTCTTGGGGATGCCGATAACCCGTGCCCCTTTGGCCTTAAAATCCCGCGCCCCGGCCAGGGTGCCGTCGCCGCCTACTACCAGCAGCACTTCGATGCCCATTTGCTTCAGGCGTGCCACGGCCTTATCCGACATGTCACGGTAAGTAACCTCACCGTTTTCTTTAACGGGAAAATAAAAGGGATTACTGCGGTTGTTGGTTCCCAGGATAGTGCCGCCCCGGTGCAGGAGGCCGGAGATAGCCGGCGGGTCCAGCTTGATGTAACGGCCCTCCACCACGCCGGTATAACCATCCAGGAAGCCAATCATTTCGTAACCGTGGCTGAAGGCCGTCTTAGTCGCCGCCCGGATGACGGCGTTGAGGCCGGGGCAGTCACCGCCGCCGGTAAGGATAGCTAAGCGTTTGGGCAAGGTTATCCATCCCTCTCGTATTTTGGTAACATCATAGCAGTTTGACCGGGTGAAAGCAAGCTTTCGCCCCCCTGGGCGGGAGCAAACAGGAGAACCGCTCCCTTGTTTGCTTGTTAGCGCGAACTAAGGGCGGTGCGTTAACCTCCTTCTGACCCTTCTGTACACCTGCCACTACGAACCGGACTGTGATTATTCGCGAACGTTAACCTCCATGTGGCCTTTCTCCAGGGGGATGGACCTCAGCCAGCTTTTCCCGGTAAACCGCCCAGCGCTCCTGCAGTAAATCCCGTAGATAGGGTTCTAAATTGCGCCTATTCACCAGGCGCCCCAGCCAGCGACAGGCTGCTTCATAATTACCCAGCCTTCCTTCCAATTCACCGATGAGGTAGCTAATCAAATTGGGGTTTTTTTCCTCGCCCGTCCCGCTCTCCTTTTCATAGGCTTCCTGGTAAAGATCGCAGGCATAGCGGAGGTACTTTTTTTCTTCCCCTTCGTCATGGTTGTAGCGGTAAAACCAAGCAATATGTAAACAAAGGCCGGCAATAACCGAAGGTTTCTCCTGGTTAAGATTCCCGCACAATAAGGCCAGTTTATAGACATTAAGGGCCTCCTCCAGGGTACGGGGACCGGTGTAGTCTTTCCGCGCAATCTTGCGGATATACTCCTCCTCTATAACCGCCCGGTGTTCTTTTTTTACTGGGCTGGAATTAGCAGTAAAGGCGTAACCGCAGTGGGGGCAAACCATGACCTCGTAAAAATAGGGGTTTTCCCCCTCAAAATAGGCACATAAATCGCTGTCGCGCCGCACCTGGCGTACCCGGCTCAGGCGCAGCTTCTTATTAGTAAATTCCTGGCCGCAAAAAAGGCATTGATAACGTTTGTTGTACAAGGGCTCAACTGGTACAGCCATTTATCATCCCTCCCGGGGTTTACCACAGACCAATTAACATATTCTACGCCAGCCCCCAACTTCCTACCACCGCAAATATGATTTTGCGCCCCATCCTCAACTTTTTTAGCCAGTAGTCGATTACATAGTTATGTAGGTAAAATATTTAAAGGGGGGTAGTCCGGCTCTTCACCGTCGCCGGACGCTTATGGACCTGGCAAGCATACTGGGAGTAACCACGGCCGTGGCGGCCATCTTAATAGCCTTGCTGATGGAAGGAAACAGCCTGGCCGCCCTGGTCAATATCCCCGCATTTATTATCATCCTGGGTGGTACCGTAGGTGCTACCGCCTTTTCTTGTCCCCTAAAGGAGCTACGCCGCGTTCCCAGCCTCCTGGGCCAAGTATTCAAGGAAAGCCACGACGACTCCGGGAATCTCATTGACACCCTGGTCAACCTGGCGGAAACTGCCCGCCGGGAAGGCCTCCTGGCCCTCGAGAGTCGCTCCCAGCAATATGATGACCGTCTCCTGCGCCACGGCCTGTCCTTCGCCGTCGACGGCATCGATCCGGAAGAGATCCGCCGGATTATGGAAAACGAAATCATCCGCCGGCAGCAGGAATATAAATCCGGTGCCAGCATCTTCGAGACTGCCGGGGGTTATGCCCCCACCATGGGCATTATCGGCACAGTTATCGGCCTGGTCCATGTCTTGAGCAATATAAGCGATACCACCAAACTGGCTGCCGCCATTGCCGTGGCCTTCCTGGCCACCCTGTACGGCATTGCCAGCGCCAACATCATCTGGTTACCCATAGCCGCCAAGCTCAAAGCCCGGGCCAGCGAAAAACTGGTGGCCGACCAGATCATCATGGAAGGCATCCTCGGCATCGTCCAGGGGAAAAACCCGCGTTTAATCCAGCGGGAGCTGGGCACCCTGGCCGGGCTGGAATCGGCCAACGAAGTATAGCAGCCTGGACTCCCTTCCTCGTATAGTTTATTTCCCGGCCGCTAATCTCGGGAGTATCACCGGAGGGGTTTTTCCTTTTAAAGAAAGGAAAGGTTAAAGGATGTCTGTCTTTAAAAAAATCCAATCAGAGGATGAAAGTCATGCCAACAGCCACGCTGGTGCGGGTAGTATGCGCTGGCTGTTGACCTATGCCGATCTGATTACCCTCTTGATGGCCTTTTTTATTGTCATGTACGCCGTTTCCAAGGTTGATATGGTTCGCTACCAGCAACTGGCTCGGGCCCTGGGCCAAATCTTTAACAGCAGCGCCGGCAGCATGTTCCTCCCCGAACCGGGCAGCGGCGAGCAGGTGGTACCGCCGGATGAACTGACTGGTATCAGTAGCGAGCTACAAGCCTACCTGGCACAACAGGGTTTAAAAGACCAAGTTTTTGTCACTTCTACTAGCCAGGGACTGATTATCAGCTTTACCGGTTCCGTCCTCTTCGACCGGGGCCAGGCCACCCTACATCCCGATGCCGTGCCGATTTTACAAAAAATCAGCGGTTACCTGCAGCAAGTACCCAATTATATCGGCGTCGCCGGTTCTACCGATGACCTGCCCATCAACACCTCCCAGTTCCCCAGCAACTGGGAACTATCCGCCGTCCGGGCGACCACGGTCATCCGCTATTTCACCGAAACCGCCGGCCTCGCACCCTCCCGCTTCATCGCCCTGGGCTATGGCGAGTACCATCCCCTGTTCCCTAATACCACTGAAGAAGGGCGTCGTAAAAATCGCCGGGTGGATGTGATTATCTACCGGCAAAACCCCTTCGCCACCCAGGGGAAAGAGAATAAACCCGCAAGTTAGGCTTCTTTTGGGCTAGAGGAACTGGCTGCAAGCTCTAAGGCTTCTTGCTCCGCCGCAGCTGCGCGCAAAGTTTACGTTTAAAGAAGTCTTCCCCTCAAGGGAAGACTTCTTTGTTGTGTCCTGCAGTTGGCGCTATAGCAGGCGTTAGGTGCAGGATGCTGGTAGTTAAGATACAGGGGGCTGAAAGTTACGGCGGAGTTTATAAAGCCTTCCAGGATTGCACCCGGCTCGCTGCCATCCCCCGCCGTTGTCGCCGGGCCTGCAGCAGGCGGTAGGAGCCGTACGCCAGGGCCAGCACCAGGCCGGTCAGCAACCTCCACCCCGCCGGGCTCAAGGGCCGGGCGGGTATGGGCTGGCGGTTGGTCACGTCGACACGGCCGATAATTTCGCCATTCTGCTGAAAAACTATCTCCCCGATCCGGGTCCCGGCCGGCGCCGGCCTTTTAAAGGGCAATAGGTACAGCTGGCCTCCGGGCCGGGTGCCGTCGTTTTTAGGGCGGACAATAGCCAGGTCACCGGTGGCTGTTAGTTCCACCCTGTGCTTGTCATCCAGGTGCAGGGCCCCTACTACCTCACCCCGGCGGACCAGCTGGATGGTTTGAAAGCCGTTAAAACCGTAATCCAGCAGGGCCGAGGCGTCTTTATCGGCGGCCCTGCCGCCGGGCTCATCCAGGACGACTACGATAAAGGTCTGGCCCTGCCGGGTGGCTGAGCCTACCAAGGTATAATGGGCCTCCGAGGTGTAGCCTGTCTTGATGCCATCAGCACCTTCATAATTCCAGAGGAGTTTATTCTGGTTTACCAGAGTCGTCTCCCATTCTTTACCGTGCCAGGGACGGGTTTTAGTAGCTACTATCCGGCGAAAGGTTTCATTCTGCATGGCCGCCCGGGCGATGACGGCCAGGTCGCGGGCGGTGGTGTAGTGGTTGGGGTCCGGTAAACCGTTGGGGGTCACAAAGTGAGAGTTTACCGCCCCCAGGGCGGCGGCCTTTTCATTCATCAACCGGGCGAAGCCTGCCATCGAGCCGCCGTAGTACTCGGCGATGGCCAGGGCGGCATCGTTCCCGGAGTTCAGCAGCATCCCGTAAAGGAGATTCTCCAGGGTCACCTGCTCGCCTTCCACCAAATACACCCTGGTGCCGTCCACCCGGGGCGGGTTGGGACCGACGGTAATCACGTCGTTCAGGTGACCCTTTTCCATGGCGATGAGGGCGGTAAGGATCTTGGTGGTGCTGGCGGGGGCCAGGTGCTCGTCAGGGTTTTTGGCGTAGAGTACCTTACCGGTGGTTAGATCCATTAATACCGCTCCCTGGGCGGTAAGCTGGGGTGGCGGGGCCAGGCCGGCAGCATTTGGTGAGGCAGCAGCTGCGGCCCCGGGAGCGGTATTCGTAACCATACTGTCAGCAGCAGCCGTCTTCGCGCCGGCGCCCCGTGCCGTGCTGGCGGCAGCAGCCCGCGCGGTGCTACTGATGTCAGCTCGCGGGATAGCGGTGGTGCCAGTAACAGCAGCGTTGCCAATATTCGTGTCTGGGGCGCCGGCAATGGTGATGCCCGGTAAAGTAATTTCGACAATGGTACCCTTCGCAGCCCCGGTAGTAATAGTCTTCGTGGCCGCATGATTGGTGGTACTCGTACCGGCTGCAATATTGGGGGCAATTTTGTTGGCGCCGGCATTACCGGTGGTGTCGTTCGTTCCCGGGTCATACGCAGCACTGGGGGCAGCGACGTTTGTAGCCCTGGTGTTGGTGGTAGGGCCATCGGTGGCCGCGCCCGGTATTATAGTTGTCATCGTAAGTAAAGCGATAACCGTAACCGAATAGATTACTTTTGCCAATCTGTGCGGTGGCATTGATCCCGGCAAGCCCCTTCCCCTAGAAACAAGTTTACATATTTTTCGCTTGCCCTTTTAATTTCTACGTCCCACCTTGATTTTCCTGCCTCTTACTGTTTTTCACCAGACATTGGCGGGTTAAACGCGCCGTCAAGCCCCTCACCTGGCAGGGGGGGGAACTGAACACAAAACCGTTCCCATCGCTGCCGCGGACCGGCAAAAGGATTAAAGTCGGATCTTTTAAGCCAGGAGAGGTCGCCCTCAGCAGCCTATCTGTTCCGCTTCAGCCGGGCCAGCAGCTGGTCCAGCTCCCAGGTGTTGACCACATCCCCCGGTTCCAGCCAGCCGCGCCGGGCGGTGAGAACGCCGTACTCCATATCCGCCAGGCGGCGGGGGTCGTGGGCGTCGGTGTTGATGGCGATGGGCACGCCGTGTTCCTTCGCCAGGCGGACGTTTTCGTCATTGAGATCCAGCCGTTCAGGGCTGGCGTTGATCTCCAGGATGGTCCCCGTTGCCGCGGCCAGCTCGATGACCCGGTTTACGTCCACGGCGTAGGGACGCCGCCGGCCCAGCATGCGGCCGGTGGGATGGCCCAGGATGTCCACATAAGGGTGGCGCAGGGCCGCCTCCAGCCGGGCCATGATCTGCTCCCCTTCCTGGCGGAAGCCGGAGTGGATGGAGGCGATGACCAGGTCGAATTCCTTTAAGACCTCGTCCTCGTAATCCAGGCGGCCGTCGGCCAGGATGTCGACCTCGACACCAGCCAGAATGGTTATTTTTTCCAGTTCTTTATTCAGCCGATCGATTTCCTGCCGCTGGGCCTTTAACTCCTCCAGGTTTAAGCCCCGGGCCACCACCAGGGAGCGGGAATGGTCGGTAATGGCGATATAACGGTAACCCCGCTCCCTGGCCGCGGCGGCCATTTCCGCCACGGCGGCCACGCCGTCGCTGTAACGACTGTGCATGTGCAGGTCACCGCGGATGGCGGCCAGGGTTACCAGGTCCGGCAGCTCCCCCCGCAGGGCGGCAGTGATTTCCCCCCGGTCTTCCCGCAGCTCCGGGACGATGTAGGGTAAACCCAGGCGCTGGTAAAAGACGGCTTCTAGCTGCGCCCCCGCCGTTATGCTGCCAAGGCTTACCGTGGAAGTAGCGGTAGAACCGGTGACGGCTGCCGGGGGATTTGCCTCAGGGGGGGCACCTGTACCGGTGGCAATCGCCGCTTCGCCGGGTAACTTAGCATTTATGACCGGCACCTCGTCCTGCCCATCCGAGAGCCGGGCAACGCCTGCGGGCCACTCGCTCCCGGACAGCAACTCTTCTGCCTCTGCCAGCCAGCGGGAGGTGGTCAGGCCCAGGTCGGCCGCGCTTAAGTCCCGGGCGGCGGCCAGGTGGAGCAGGGCGCGGCGGTGGGCCGGCGCACCGGTAGCGTAAAACAGGGTCGCCGGGAAAGCCGCCGGAGCGACCATGATGATTTCAATCTTAAGGCCCAGGTTGGTCTGCAGGGACAGGCGATCCGGTTCCTCTGCTGCCAGGACCTCCTTGACCTGGGGATGGCGGGCCATGACCTCCGCTACCTGGTGGCCCGGCTCCACGGCGGCGACCAGGTCGATATCGCCCACCATTTCTTTACCGCGCCGGACACTCCCGGCGATCTCCACCGCGACAACCCCCGGCAGGGCCAGGAGCTGTTTCTTGAAAAGCAGGGCCAGGGGTCGGGCCACCCCCAGGGGTACCTGATCCTGGGCCTCTTTGAGCATGTCCAGGCCGCGCAGGATGGCCAGTTCCGTCTTGCCGCCCAACCCGGGCAGGGTGCGAATACGCTTTTCCCGGGCCGCCTTTTCCAGATCCGCCAGGGTCGTAATACCCAGTCCCTGGCGGATCTGGCGAATGGTACGGCTGCCCAGGCCGGGGATGGCCAGCATCTCCCTTAAGCCCGCCGGCACCTCCTGGCGCAGGTTTTCCAGGAAGGTGGACTGGCCAGTGGTTAACAGTTCGGCGATCTTTTTGGCCAGGTTCTTGCCCACCCCGGGTATTTCCTCCAGGGCGCCGCGGGCGTGGAGGGCGCCCGCCTCTTCGGCCAGGTTCTCCAGGGAGCGGGCGGCACGGTGGTAGGCACGCACCTTGAAGGGCTCCTCCCCTTTTAATTCCAGTAAATCACCCATCTCCGTGAGGGCCCAGGCGAGCTCCAGGTTGGTCAAGGTCAACCCCGTTTTTCCTCCTGTATCAGTTTCACCAAAGTTTCGTAATCCTGCTGGACTTTATACAACTCATCAGTAATATTCAAGGCCGCGAGGACGGCGACCTTTACCGGGGGGTAATTGGGAAACTTCTGGCTGACCTGGCGCATCCTTTTATCAACATAGGCAGCCAGCATTTGGATATACTCCGGCGCTTCCCCTTTCACCACGTAATCCTGACCGTTGATGTTCACCGTGGTACGGTCCGGAGATGTTGTTTGCCTTTCGGCCTGGGGCAAGTTAACTCCTCCCCTCTGCACTGGTGTTATTTCCTACCTTTTTCGCTTCCCGGCGGTAAAATCCTTCCGTCGGCTACAAACAGTACCGCGGAATTTTTTTCCCGGTCGGCAGTAAGATGCCGCAGGGGGGGAATACCTCACCCGCAATCCTTAGAACAGACTTGGAGGAACTGGCTTAGCCAGTTCCTACAAGTCTCCAGCCGCCGGCTTCCTGCTTCCAACCCCTTATACCCGCAGGCTGGCACCCAGGCGTTCCTTTAAGGCCCTCTGAATCTGCTCCTGGGCGGCGTTGACCTCGGTATCGGTCAGGGTCCGATCAGGCAACTGGTAGCGGAGGGAGTAGGCCAGGCTCTTGTAACCCTCCGGGACCGGAGGGCCCTGGTAGACATCAAAGAGGGTGGCGGCCTGCAGGAGCTCACCCCCGGCGGCCCTGATTACCCCGGCCACCGTCGCCGCCGGGGTAGCCGCCGGCACCACCACCGCCAGGTCCCGGTCCACGGCCGGGAAGCGGGGCAGCGGCTCATACCGGGGAATCCTCCGGGCCAGGTCGCCGGCAGCCTCCCAGTCCAGCTCAAAAACGCAGGCGCGTTCCGGCAGGTCCGCCGCCGCCAGGACATCCGGGTGCAGCTCACCCAAGTAACCCAGGACGGTTTGGCCGGCCTGGATGACTGCCGCCCGGCCGGGATGGAGGAAGGGATAGGTGTCAGCCGCAGTCCAGGAAACACCTGCCACCCGCAGGTGAGCCAGGATATTGGCGACGATGCCTTTCAGGTAATAGAAATCCATTGCCCCAGCCGGCCAGCTCCACCCCCGGCCGGTTGTCCCCATGACCAGTCCGCCCAAGCGCAGGGGTTCATCGGGCAGGGGCGCAGCCGTGGGTATAAAGACCCGCCCCATTTCGTAGATAGCCACCGGCAGTACCCGGCGGCTGGCGTTGCGGCCAGCCACCTCCAGCAAGCCCGGTAACAGGGAAGGCCGCAGCAGGCTCTGCTCTTCTCGCAGGGGGTTCTGGATGGCCACCGTCCGGCGCCAGGGGTGGCCGGCAGGCAGCCGCAGCTGGTCCAGGGCCCGGGGGCCGATAAAGCTGTAAGTGACTACTTCCGTCAAACCAGCCGCTGCTGCTGCCTCCCTGCCGGCCTCTTCCCAGCGCTGGGAGGGGGGCTGTTTCTCCCGGGCCGAAATATTACCCGGCAGGGTCGCAGGGATCTGGTTATAACCGTAGAGGCGGGCAATCTCCTCCACCAGGTCGATCTCCGAGGTCAAATCCCCCCGGCAGGCCGGAACGGCCACCCTTAAAGTAGCAGATAGCTCCACGACCTGCACTTGTAAATGCAACCTCTCCAGGAGTTCCTTCATGGCCGCCGGGGCGATGGCCGTCCCTAGGAGGTAGTTTACCCTTTCCGGCCGCAGTTCAATAGTAATCGGCTGGCGCTGCTTTACGTAGCGGTCCAGGCGGCCCCGGGCCACCCGGCCCCCGGCCAGCTGGGCCATGAGCAGGGCCGCCCGGTCGGCCGCCGCCGGCGCGCCCTCCAGGTTGACGCCCCGCTCGAAGCGGGTCGAGGCCTCCGAGCGCAGGCCCAGCCGCCGCGAGGTGTGGCGGATAGAAGCGCCGTCGAAGTGGGCCGACTCGATGAGGATGCTGGTAGTGGCCGGGGTAACCTCCGTCTCCCGGCCGCCCATGACGCCGGCAATGGCCACCGGCTGGGCGGCGTCGGCGATAACCAGCATCTTCGGGTCCAGTTCCCGGTCTACTTCATCCAGGGTGATCATTTTCTCGCCAGGCTCGGCCCGGCGGGCTATGACCCGGTGCTCCTCCAGGCGGTCGTAATCAAAGGCGTGTAAGGGCTGGCCCATTTCCAGCATAATAAAGTTGGTGATATCCACCACGTTGTTGATGGGCCGCATACCGGCGGCGCGCAGGCAGGCCTGGAGCCAGGCCGGCGAAGGGCCGATGCGTACCCCCTGCACCAGCCGGGCCACGTAGCGGGCGCAGAGGTCCGGAGCGGCGATCTCAACTGCTACCAGGCCGGCGATCTCCGGATCCTCCTCCGGGGGAGTGGTCGGCGGCAGGTGCAGGGGGGCACCGGTAAGGGCGGCCACTTCCCGGGCGACGCCCAAAATGCTCAGGCAATCGGCCCGGTTGGGCGTGAGTTCCAGCACTAGAACTACATCCTTCAAGCCCAGTACCCGGCTGACATCCTCGCCCAAGGGGGCGTCCGGGGACAGGGTGATGATGCCTTCCCGGTCTTCCGGGGAGATGAGGGCTACATCCAGCCCCAGTTCCTGGGCCGAGCAGAGCATCCCTGCCGAGGCCACCCCCCGGAAGGTGGCCCAGTGGATCTCCCGGCCCCCGGGCAGCCGGGCGCCTTCCAGGGCGACGGCTACCATCTGGCCTTCGTAGACATTGGGCGCGCCGGTGACCAGTTGCAGTTCCCGGCCGGCTGCGCCGGCATCCACCCGGCAGACGACCAGATGGTCAGAGTTGGGGTGGGGGGTGATGGCGATAATTTTCCCGGCTACTACACCCTGGAAGTCCGGGGTCAGGTCCTCAATGCCCTCCACCGCCAGGCCGGCCATGGTGAGTCTCTCAGCCAGCTCCTCCGGGGGCAGGTCAACCTCGACGTATTGCTTGAGCCATTTATAAGGAACACGCATGCATAATTTCACTCCTATCAGCAAGATAGACAGTTTTAGGTAAGGGTTATAGCTAGCAACGCGAATAGCATGCCTCGGTAATATCAAAACTGCTGCAAAAAGCGCAGGTCGTTCTCATAAAAGAGACGCAGGTCGTCGATACCGTACTTCAGCATGGCCACCCGCTCCACCCCCAGGCCGAAGGCAAAGCCGCTGACTTCTTCCGGGTCGTAGCCGGACATGCTTAAAACCTTCGGGTGCACCAGGCCGCAACCCAGGATCTCCAGCCAACCGGTGTGGGAACAGACTCGGCAGCCGCAGCCGCCGCACATGACACAGGAGATATCCACCTCGGCGCTGGGTTCGGTGAAGGGGAAATAGCTGGGCCGGAAGCGCACCCTGACCCCGTCGCCAAAGATCTGCTGTAAAAAGGCCATCAGGGTGCCCTTCAGGTCGCCGAAGGTCACCCGCCGGTCCACCAGCAGGCCCTCTACCTGGTGGAAAAGAGGCGAGTGGGTGGCGTCGTCGTCGCGGCGGTAGACCTTACCCGGCGCGATGATGCGGATGGGTACCTGTGGCCGCCGCGCCTCCATCACCCGTGCCTGCACCGGTGAGGTATGGGTGCGCAGGAGGACATCCTCAGTGATATAAAAGGAATCCTGCATATCCCGGGCCGGGTGGTCCTTGGGCAGGTTCAGAGCCTCGAAGTTATAATAGTCGCTCTCCACCTCCGGCCCTTCGGCCACGTCGAACCCCAGGCCGATAAAAACGGCTTTGATTTCATTTAACACCTGGTACAAGGGGTGCCTGTGGCCGGTGGTTACCGGCCGGCCTGGCAGGGTAACGTCCAGGGCTTCCGCCCGCAGGCGCCGCTCCTGTTCCTGACGGGAGAGCTTCTCACCGGCCTCCCGCAGGGCCCTTTCCAGCTCCTCCCGAACCTGGTTGGCCAACTGCCCCACCCGGGGCCGTTCCTCAGGAGGCAGTTTACCCATGCCCCGTAAGACTTGCGTCAACTCGCCTTTCTTGCCCAGGTACTGGACCCTTAAGGTTGCCAGCTCTTCGCTGGTGGTGGCGGCCGCTACCCGAGCCAGGGCCGCCTCGCGGATAGCCGCGATAGCTTCTAACATCCTGGTCACCTCATTCTGGCAAAATAAAAAGCCTTCGCCCCCTTCGGGACGAAAGCTGCATCACATCTGGAACCACCCCAAGCTGACCGGCACCAACATGCCGTTCCCCTCTAACGGCGGGAACACCGGCCCGGCCTACTCTTTCTTTCAGCCTGCTGCTCCCGGGAGAACTTCGCCCGGCCTTTCCCCGGCAGCGCTTTCAGTCAACGACGCCGCCTCCCTGGGGGTTCCGCACCGGCTACTTTGCCCGTTCATGGCATTTACGCTATAAAAATTTTCAGCCTACTGCAGCACCATTCGCCGATACAAGATGTAGGCAGCGATGGATCCCGTTTTTTCAAAAAGCCTCCAAAAGAACTCCGCCGACAGGAACACCCTATCACAACCTTTCCAGGAGCTTTTTGGGGGTAACCTCACAGGAGTAATTATAGCATAGGCTCCTGGCCGTGACAAGGCGTAAAGCAACTATTTATACAGCAGCGTGGCTATGGTGCCGCTGAAGCCGACGGCAATGGTAATGACGGCGCCGCTAGCCCAGAATTTAAGGCTGTTAAGCTTATCATCTATTGAATATATGAATATACATACAAAGTTATACCTTCTGCCGCTGGCGCAGGGCTTCATAGAGGAGGAGGGCGGCGGCCACGGCGGCGTTAAGGGAATCAACGGGTCCTACCAGGGGGATGCCCACCCGGTCGGTAGCCGCAGCCAGTAGTTCCGGTCCGGGCCCGTGGTTCTCGCTGCCCACTACCAGGGCCAGGGGCGGGCGCAGGTCCGCCTGCCAGAAGGTTAAGGGCGCGCCCACGTCGGCTATTACCAGCTTCAGCCCGGCTTCTCGCAGTTCCCGGGCCAGCCGGGATGGTTCTACGCCGACGGCCACCGGCAGCCGGAAGGTGGCGCCCATGGCCGCCCGGACTACCTTGGGGTTATAGGGGTCTACGCAGCCGCGGGTTAAAATTAAGCCCGTCGCCCCGGCTCCCAGGGCCGTACGCCAGATGGTCCCCAGGTTGCCGGGGTCCTGAATGCCGGCGGCGATTATCAGTAGTAAGGGGGAGGTGGATTGAGGCCGGGCCACCGCCAGGAGGTCGGCCGGTTTTTTTTCCTGCATTGGGACCACGGCCACAATTCCCGGCGGCGTCATGGTGGTGCTGATGCCGGCCATGATTTCTTCCGTTACCGCCAGGCAATGGCAACCTGCTCTTTGCAGGCCGGCTACCAGTTTCTCACCCCGAGGGGTGGTAAAAATGCGGGGACTATATAATATCACTTCCAAGGACGCGCCGGCCTGCAGGGCTGCTTCCAGCAGGTGGACGCCCTCGATGAGATAGAGGCCCTTCTTTGCCCGCCAGGAGCGTTCCTGCAAGGAGCGGGCCAGCTTCACATAACGGTTGGTTGGAGATGTAATTAAGGTCATTTAACTCTCCTGCAGTCGCTCCAGAGCCTTATTCCGGCCCACCAGGACTAGAACATCCCCTTCATGCACCACGTCGTCGGCGCCGGGGGCGGCCAAGATCTGGTTTTCCCGTTTGATGGCCATGATGCTGACCCCATGCCGGGCGCGCAGGTTCAATTGCCCCAGGGTCTTGCCGGCCACCCTGGCGGGGGCGACAATCTCGACAATGCTATACTCCGGCGAGAGGTCGATGTGCTCCAGGACGTTACCGGAAGCCAGGGTGTGAGCCACCTTGACGCCCATATCCCGTTCCGGGTAAACAATCCGGTCGGCGCCAATTTTAGCCAGGACTTTACCATGCTGGTCGTTGATGGCCTTGGCCACCACACATTTAAGGCCCAATTCTTTAACGTTAAGGGTAACCAGGATGTTAGCCTCGACGTTCTCCCCGATGGCGACAATGGCGACGTCGACGTTGCTGAGGCCCGCCGCCTTCAGGACTTCTTCATCCCGGGCATCAGCCTGGATGGCCGTAGTTACTTCGTTCATCAGGGCCTCAACCTTGGCCTCATCGCTGTCAATGGCTATAACCTGGTATCCCAGGCGGGCCAGGGTGCGGGCCACACTGGAGCCGAAACGGCCCAGGCCGATTACGGCAAACTGTTTCACAATTTTACCCCCCTTAGCCAATAATGACACCCTCCTCGGGGTAGTGCTTTAATCCTTGGCGACCCAAACGCTGGGCAATGGCGAAGGCCAGGGTCAAAGGTCCCACCCTACCGATGTACATGGTCAGGCTGATCAGCAATTTGCCGATCACCGTCAGTTTGGTGGTGAGTCCGGCCGTCAGGCCTACCGTACCAAAGGCCGAAACCACTTCAAAGAGGACTACTTCCAGTTCCGCCTGCTCGGTTACCAGCAAAATTCCGGTAATAGTAATTACCAGGAGCATCGATACGGCCGCTACCGCCAGGGCTTTGAGGACCGTACCCCGGGGCAGGCGCCGGCCGAAGATCTCAATATCCATCTTACCCTTAATAATTGACCAGACGGCCGCGGCGATGGTAGCAAAGGTGGAGGTCTTGATGCCGCCGCCGGTGGAGCCCGGTGAAGCGCCGATAAACATGAGGACGATCATGAAAAGCAGGGTCACCGGCCGCAACTCGCCGATATTCAAGGTGTTAAACCCGGCCGTCCGGGGCGTCACCGCCTGGAAATAAGAAGCCAAGATCTTTTCCCCGATAGGCAGGGGCATCAGGCTTTTGCTATTAGTATATTCCAGGGCCAGAATCACGAATGTGCCCACGCCGAGCAACAGGAAAGTAGTGCGAAGGACAATCTTGCTATGTAGAGACAAGCGCTGCCAGGAACGTTTGCTGTAGAGATCGGCGACGACACTGAAACCCAGGCCGCCGCAGATAATCAAAGTGGTAATGACCAGGTTGACCAGCAGGTCGCCCCGGTAATCAACCAGGTTGGCGGAAAACAGGGAGAAACCGGCGTTACAAAAAGCCGAAATGGCATGAAAAAAGCCGAAATAAAGGGCCTGTCCCGGGGGCATATCCCGGCTGAAGCGGGCGGCCAGAAGCAGCCCCCCGGTGCTTTCCACCAGCAGGGTGAACCCCAGGACATACCTGCTCAGGCGCACTACCCCGGCCACCGTGAGCTGGTTCAGGGCTTCCTGCATGACCAGCCTCTCTTTCATGGTGATACGCTTACCCAGGAGCAGGGCCACCAGGGTGGACAGGGTCATAAAACCCAACCCACCGGTTTGAATCAGGGCCAGAATAACCAGTTCACCGAATAAAGAATAGGTAGTGGGCGTGTCCACCGTATTCAACCCGGTGACAGCCGTAGCCGAGGTGGCCGTAAACAGGGCATCGACTACGTTTACCGGTTGCCCGGTTTCGCTGGCCACCGGCAGGGTTAAAAGGAGGGTGCCGATGGCAATGACGATGGCAAAGCCCAAGGCCAGGACTTGCGGCGGCCGCAGGCGAAAGGGCCACTCCTGCACAAAACTCGTACTCTTTCACCCTCTTTTCACTTGTAAGAGCGCCAAAATGGGTGCAGCGTGTATCTTCTAACGAAGGTTTGTCGCCGGTTTCACCCGGACACGTTAATATAATAAATATAATTAAAGGGCCAAATAGCTCAGGACTAATTTGGCCCCGGTTAGACGTGGATCAGGCTCCCAGCCCCAGCTGCTCCTTGGCCATAGCCACCAGGCGGTTAAAACCGGCCTGGTCGTTAACGGCCATCTCGGCCAACATCTTGCGGTTGATCTCGACACCGGCCTTTTTTAAACCGTTGACCAGGCGGCTGTAGGTAAGGCCGTTCATCCTGGCGGCGGCGTTAATGCGGGCAATCCAGAGTTTGCGGAAGTCGCCCTTGCGCTGCCGCCGGTGGGCGTAAGCATAGGCCAGGGACTTGATTACCTGTTCATTGGCCGGCCGGAAGAGCTTGGATTTGGCGCCAAAGTACCCTTTGGCCAGCTTCAGGATCTTTTTATGGCGCTGGTGTTTGGTTACACCCCGTTTTACGCGTGCCATCTTTTTTACCTCCCTTTAGGCTTCATAAGGCAGTAACCTGGCTACCCGCCGCCGGTCTGTGGCATCAACCAGGGTCGCATGGCGCAGGCGCCGCTTTTGTTTGGGTGTCTTGCTGGCCAGCAAATGGCTCTTATAAGCCCGGAACCGCTTGACTTTCCCCGAGGCCGTGACCTTCAGCCTTTTGGCCGTACCCCGGTGGGTTTTCATTTTGGGCATAGTTTATCACCTCAAGTATGAGTTTTCTTTACGACTTGGGAGCCAGGATCATGGTCATATTACGTCCCTCTACCTTGGGCGGTTTTTCAATGGAGGCAAGGTCCGCCACCTGGTCGGCCACCCGATGGCACAGCTTCAAGCCCAAGTCGGCATGGGCAATCTCGCGGCCACGGAACATAATGGTCACCTTTACCTTATCGCCATCCTCCAAAAAACGAATGGCGTTGCGCGTTTTGACCTGGAAGTCGTGTTCCTCGATATTCGGGCGCAGTTTGACTTCTTTAATATTTATTATGCGCTGTTTTTTCCTGGCCTCGCGCTCCCGCTTGCTCTGCTCGTATTTATACTTGCCAAAATCCATAATACGGCAAACCGGCGGTCGCGCCGTAGGGGCCACTTCTACCAGATCCATACCCTGCTCCTGGGCTAGACGCAGGGCTTCCCGCGTCGGCATGACACCAAGTTGTTGGCCGTCGGCACCAACCAGGCGCACATCCCGGGTCCGGATTTCTCCATTGACCCTTAAATCCTTGCTGATAATGCGTCACCTCCAGCTGAATTTACCGCCCAGTAAAAGTGAGATATGGGAAGTGGGAGGCTTGCGGCTAGTTGCCGCTAAGACTAGTTTCCCAAAAAAGCAGGCGGGTGGACTAAAACATCCACCCGCCATGTACAGACCTTTTCCTGGGCAAACCCTACTAACCTTTTGGCCGTAAGGTGAGAAGCGGATGGCTTCTACTTCCTGGAAGAGTATATCACAGGACCAGTAAGGCGTCAATACATTATTTGCTACAGTGAGGTGCTCAGCGCCGTTCCCGGATCTCCTGGACCACCCTGGCGGCAAAGACCGTTACCGGTACGCTGCCGGTATCCCCGGCGCGGCGCTCCCGTACGGATACAGTACCCCCGGCGGCCTCCTTATCCCCCACGACCAGCATGTAGGGGATCTGTTCCACCTGGGCGGCGCGGATCTTGTAGCCGATTTTATCGTTGCGGTCGTTGACCTCGATCCGGATGCCGGCCCGGACCAGTTCCTCTTTCACTTTGAAGGCGTATTCGTTGTGGCGGTCGGTAATGGGCAGCACTCGCGCCTGGACCGGTGCCAGCCAGACGGGGAAGGCGCCGCCGTAGTGCTCAATAAGGATGCCGATAAAACGTTCAATGCTGCCGAAGACCACCCGGTGAATCATTACCGGCCGGTGTTTCTGGCCGTCTTCGCCGATGTAGTTCAGGTCGAACTTCTCCGGCATCAAGAAATCCAGCTGGATGGTGCCGCACTGCCAGGTCCGGCCCAGGGAGTCCTCCAGGTGAAAGTCGATCTTGGGGCCATAGAAGGCGCCGTCGCCTTCGTTGACAGCATAGGGCATGCCTTTGGCCTCCAGGGCCTGGCGCAGGGCGCTGGTAGCCGTTTCCCAAATCTCCGCCGAACCCATGGCGTTCTCCGGCCGGGTGGAAAGCTCCACGTGGTACTTAAAGCCGAAAAGGCTGTAGAAACGGTCCACCAGGTCGATGACCCCCTGGATCTCGCCGGTAATCTGGGAAGGCAGCATAAAGATGTGGGCATCGTCCTGGGTGAAGGCCCGCACCCGCATCAGGCCGTGGAGGACGCCGGATTTCTCGTGGCGGTGGACCAGGCCTAATTCCGCCAGGCGTAGGGGCAGGTCACGGTAGCTGTGCTGCTCGGTTTTGTAGACCAGGATGGCCCCCGGGCAGTTCATGGGTTTAATGGCATAGTCGACATCGTCGATCTTAGTGAAATACATATTCTCCCTATAATGATCCCAGTGGCCTGACTGCTCCCAGAGGGAACGGCTCAGGATCACCGGGGTGCGGATCTCCAGGTAACCGGTGCGACGGTGCTCCTCCCGCCAATATTGCTCCAGCTCATTGCGGAGGATCATGCCTTTAGGATGGAAGAAGGGGAAGCCGGGTCCCTCCTCGTGGAGGCTGAAGATACCCAGCTGGGCCCCCAGGCGGCGGTGGTCCCTTTTCCTGGCCTCTTCCAGGCGGTGCAGGTACTCCTCCAGTTCCTTGGCCTTCGGGAAGGCCGTCCCATAAATGCGCTGCAGCATGGGATTGACTTCGCTGCCGCGCCAGTAGGCTCCGGCCAGGCTGGTGAGTTTGACTGCCTTCAAGTAGCCGGTGCTGGGCAGGTGAGGGCCGGCGCAGAGGTCAATGAAATCGCCCTGGCGATAGGTGCTGATGGGCACCCCTGCCGGCAGGTCGTTGATGAGTTCCACTTTGTAGGGCTCACCCTGCTGCCGGAAAAGCTCCAGGGCCTCCTCCCGGCTTACCTCCTGCCGTTCCAGGGGCAGGTCGGCTTTGATGATCCTTTGCATTTCGGTCTCGATAGCGGCCAGGTCTTCGGGGGTAAATTTATGCTCGCTATCAAAGTCATAATAAAACCCGTCGGTGATAGCCGGGCCGATGCCCAGTTCTGTACCGGGGAAGAGGTGTTTGACGGCCTGGGCCAGGACGTGGGACGCGGTGTGACGGTAGGTCAGGCGCCCGCCTTCATCGTCAAAGGTAAGGATCCCCAGTTGACATTCCTCCGGCAGGGGCCGGGTCAGGTCCCAGACCTCACCGTTGACCCGCGCCGCCAGGGCCTCCCGGGCGAGGCGGGGCGAAATGTCCTGGGCTACCGCCAGGGCCGTGGTGCCCGGGGCGTACTCTTTGACGCTACCGTCGGGTAGGGTTACACGCATAATTGTTCCTCCTTAAAAAAATAATCCCCGTCCCGCAAAGGGACGGGGATTGCTCCCGTGGTTCCACCCTTCTTCGGGGGATCAAGCCCCCCTCCGACGCTCGTAACGGTAGCTTTCCGGCCGAGCTTACTCTTTTTCAGCCCGGCAGCTCCAGAGTGGTCCGGCTCCCTGCCATCACCCGGGACGCTTGCAGCCAGGGCGTCCCTCTCTGGTGGGCCGTACAGGGGCCTTTTCTCCTTCTTCGCCGTTAGGTACATTATAGCGATTGCAGTCGGAAGCTGTCAAGGTTTCGCGTTTAATCGTGTTATTCGCCGCCAAATGAACTCAACTTCATTAATAATATCCAGTAAGCTTTGTGCGGTTATAGTTTGATGACTCTCCGGTTCGTCAAAGGGATGGCAATGCCAACCCCGTAAATTATCCCTATCGATACCCCAGACACGCTTTTCTTCGTTAATTAATGCAAATGCTAAAGTACCAGTACGTTCATTGTAATATACCTTGAGAAAGCCATCATCTTTGAGTTCAATCTTTCCTTTCACCAAAAAAACTTCAACCTGTAGGTGGTAATCATCTACGAACCGTTTACCTGCTAAATTAGCAAAAAGGTCTCTTATAAATTTGCCTACATCCATTTATCTTTTAGCCCCTGGTAGTGTTTTAAAAGGGTTTCTATTTCCTCCCAATCCCAGTAATCCTTCTCTACCTCATAAGAAAATGCATCCTTTGGCAAGCTATTATCCTTTATTTGCCGGCTAAAAGCCTGAAAGGACATGCCCCATTTTTTTTGGAGTTCTTGTTGGCGTTCTTTAAGGTTAGTGATCTTTAAATCAAGGAATTCACTAAAGAGTTTATATAAAGCTTCATCCATGTCATGGGCATGGGTAGTCTCTAATAGTAGACTGCTAAATCGCGGTGAAATAGCCATGGCCACTGCCTCCTCCCACGATGTATCCTGTAAATATTTTACCAGACATCTATGTTAACGGGAAGTCCCTCACCACCCCGCCAGCAGCGCCTGGATCAGGCCGATCAAGAAACCCAGGAGGCCGCCGAGCCATTCGATATAGCGCAGTTCCCGGCCGGCTACTTCGACAACTATTTCTTCCACCTGCTGCAGGTTTAATTTATTAAACTTGGCCGCCACTACGCCTCCCAGAGAAAAGACCCCCGGTGCCCGGCCAATCTCCGCCAGTAACTCCCGGATGGCCGACGGCATCTCCCGCCGCAGGGTTTCTTCTATTGACCTGCCGGCCGCTTCTTTTAAACCCGGGGGAATAAAGGAGGGCAGGCGTTCCAGCAGGCGCCGCCGCGCCACTTCTACCACCATAGTAGTCAGGCGGTCCTCCAGGGCCGGGGTATGTAGTTGTTCCAGCACTTCTTGCCAAGGTAGCAGGTCTTTATCAACGACTCCGGCTATATTGGCGGCTATTTCCGCCTGGCGTTTAGGAATAAGTCCCTGCAGGGTCCAGAATAATATCTTCACCGGCCGGCGGGGCCGGAAGAGCATCCTGATAGCAATGACGTTTGTCAGCCAACCTATAAAAGCTCCGATAAGAGGGATTAAAACCCACCTGGCAAGCATTTTATTTCACCTCATCGAAGCAGATAATAACAAAAGCCAGGCTAAAATACAAGGTGCCCGGCCTTAGTTAAAATTTAAACATCTGGATGCAGTTATGTCATTAAATTGCGGCAAGGAGGATAACGTTTACCTGTTAGTTAATAATCCGACCCGGGGCTAATTATGGGCCAATTGCCCCCTACCGCTTTTGCAGGGGTTGTAAACAGCGACTGCACCCGTTACACTGGATAACTCGTTCACCAAAGACACTTTTAATCGTAGTAATGGTATTGTGACAGCGGCCTTTATCTACAGCATGCAGGATTACCTGGCGGGGGGAGATGGTTATGAGGGCGCTGATTAAGAGATCCTCATAATTTAAATCGCCATCCGCCATATCTACCATGAAACCCTCCAGGTACTCACCATTGAGATTGCGGTTCTCACCGTCATAGAGCTGGAAACCGCCGCCGGGACTCAAGATCACATGGACCTTTTCCACCCGGGGTTCCTGGGCTTCGACAAAATAACGCAGGAGGCGGACAAATTCGTCGTACTCCTTTTCCATTAAGAATTCATCAACAGCTTCTTCCAGGGCCTGATCCAGTTCCAGCAGGTAGTCCGGCAGGCGGAAGCGGAGGAAACCATCAATATTCAACCAGTTGTTTTCCTGGAAATACTCCAATACCCGCTCATAGATAGCCTCGCCTCGCCCCTGCTGAACCTGCAGGTAGCTGTTCTCTCCCTGATCCAGGATGGCCTGGGCGCGCCGGCAGATTTCCTCGATAGCTTCTTCATCCAGGCCCTCATATTCGCTGGTTAGGATGCTGGCCAGCAGGTCTTTTTCCCATCTTTCGACAATAAAAGTGGCCACAATTTCGGCCACCTGTTCCTGAAAGCGCTTGATATCCCTTTGCGAAGGTCGGCCCCGCCCTGTCTCCAGGAAGCAGCGAAAGAAGTTTACTCCTCCAGCCTGCCACAGGTGGAGGCCAATTGTATAGTTAAATCTATGGTTAAACTCGGCCTGCAAAAAATCTATCGGCCTGGCAGTAATGAGCGTAATGTTCATGGGCCTTGCACCCCCTTGTGCTGCTATTATATGTGCCGCCCATGATTTGTATACAAGGCTGCTCTTATACATGCCTTAAAAAGCGAGGAATCCCAAGGCCTCAGGCTACGGCTGAAATTGGCATGGAGTTAATTTTTGCTAACAAAGAGGACCCTTACTTTAAGCAAGGGTCCTCTTTGCTGAAATGGTGGGCGCAGCAAGGATTGAACTTGCGGCCCCTTCCGCGTCAAGGAAGTGCTCTCCCACTGAGCTATGCGCCCGATTGCTATTATTTTCCGCGGCGAGAAATTAGCTCCTCACCTATGTCTCACCGCGCTGACGATTTTATTATGCCGCAAAAAAGCTGGGATGTCAAGGGGACTGCTATTTTTCTATTTTTTCGTTCGTAACCTGCTGCAGTTCCAGCTCGTAATGGGTGCCATTTTATTTTCGTCTTTTTTCGTCTTGCTTCCTGTTCTTGACCTTTAGCATTTGCTCGCTGAACGCTGCGGCGTGGTAGGAGCTGCGGACGTAGGGTTCGGAGGCGACATAGAGGAAGCCATACTCCTTCCCCTTTTCCGCGTACCAGGCAAAGGTCGCGGGGGTGACGAATTCTTTAATCTCCAGGTGCTGGGGAGAGGGCCGCAGGTACTGGCCGATAGTGAGGATGTCACACTGCACAGCCCGCAGGTCGGCCATGACTGCCAGGACTTCTTCCCGGGTTTCCCCCAGGCCGACCATCAGGCCGGATTTGGTATAGATGCCGGCGTCGAGTTCTTTCATTTTTTTGAGGACGTCCAGGCTGCGGCGATAATCGGCCTGGGGCCGGACCTCTAGGTAGAGCCGGGGCACTGTTTCGACGTTGTGGTTAAAGATGTCCGGCTGCGCCCGGGCAACGATAGCCAGGGCGTCACGGCTGCCGCGGAAGTCCGGGGTTAATACTTCAATATAGGCCTGGGGCAGGGCTGCCCGCAGGGCGGTAATGGTGGCGGCAAAGTGGCCGGCACCGCTGTCGGGCAGGTCGTCTCTGGTCACTGAGGTAACGACCACGTGTTTAAGCCCCAGGCGCCGGGCCGCTTCAGCCACGCGATGAGGTTCATCCTGATCCACGCCCTCCGGCCGGCCGTGCTCGACGGCACAGAAGCGGCAGTTGCGGGTGCAGGTGTTGCCTAGGATCAAAAAGGTGGCCGTCCGGTGGGCGAAACACTCCCCCTGGTTGGGGCAGCGGGCGCTCTGGCAGACGGTGTTGAGGTGCAGGTCGGCCAGGAGCCGCCGGGTGGCCTCGATGTCACCGGACGCCGGCAGGCGTTTGTGGAGCCAGGGAGGCATGCGCCGCTTACCGGTTGTTTCAGATGAATTGACCATTGCTGTCTGCTATATTCCTCCCAAAAATCTCTTTCCAGTACTTTGCTTACCGCCTTTGGTCCAAAGGGGCTTCTGCATCTGTTTACAGTAAATTATCAAGGGTACTTCGTCCCTGGTTTGAACGGCGGGCAGGAGGAACCTGAAGTTAAGGGGGCTTTCAGCCCCTGCGCTTTTAGCCTCTGTGGTAAGTCCCGGATAATTTTGATGACCGCTACGAATGGATGCTCATTCCGTGGACAGCCTCAGCGGCCTCCATGACAGCTTCAGAAAGGGTGGGATGGGCGTGGATTGTCGCCGCCAGTTCGGTGGCGGTAACCCCCTGGCTCACAGCCAGGGCACCTTCGGCGATGAGCTCGGTGGCGTGGGGGCCCATGATGAAGACCCCGACCACCCGGTCGCTCCCTTCTTCGGCGATGACCTTGACCAAGCCTTCGGTTTCGCCGCTGCAGAGGGCCTTGCCGCTGGCCAGGAAAGGGAATTTGCCGACCTTGACCTTCATACCCCGCTCTTCGGCCGCTTCTTTCGTCAGGCCGACGCCGGCGATCTCCGGCAGGGTGTAGATGCAGTTGGGTACGGCGTCGTAGTTGACTTTCGTCGGCCGGCCCATGATGGTGGCCACTGCCGCCAGGCCCTGGGCTGAGGCGACATGGGCGAGCTGGATCTTGTTGGTGACATCGCCGATGGCATAGATGCCGGGGACGCTGGTACGCAGGTAGTCGTCGACGACGATTTCCCCCTTCGGCCCCAGGGTGACGCCGGCTTCTTCCAACCCCAGGCCGCGGGTGTTGAACTGGCGGCCGATGGAGATGAGAATTTTGTCGGCGGCGATAGTCTGGCCGCCGGCCAGGGTGGCCTGGACCCGGCCGCCGTCTTCTTTAACCGCAGTGATCTGGGCTTTCGTTTTAATCTCGACCCCGGCTTTTTTGAGGATCATACTGAAGCGCCGGGCGATCTCACTGTCGATCATAGGCAGGATGGTGGGCATCATCTCGACGATGGTGACCTTACTCCCCAGGGTGGCGAAGAGGGTGGCAAACTCGCAGCCGATGACCCCGCCGCCGATTACCAGAAGTTCGGCCGGTACCTCCGTCCAGGCCAGGGCCTCGGTGCTGGTGACGACGGTGTGGCCATTATAGCCCAGGGCCTTAATCAAGGCCGGCTCTGACCCGGTGGCCAGGATGATGTTCTCGGCCACGATGTTCTCGAGGGTGCCCTCGGTGGTGGCTACTTCGATTTGGCCGGGGCCTTTCAGGAACCCGCGCCCCTGAATAAGGTCGACTTTGTTCTTTTTGAATAAGTAAGCGATACCCCCCGTCAGCTGCTTGACTACGGCGTCTTTCCGCGCTGCCAGGCGGCTGTAGTCGACGCTGTAATCTTGGACGTCAATGCCAAAGGCCGCCGCTCCCTGGAGACCCTTCACCAGGGCCGCTCCGGCCAGCAGGGCCTTGGTGGGGATGCAGCCCCGGTTGAGGCAGGTACCGCCTAAAGCGTCCTGCTCGATGACGACGACCTTCGCCCCCAGCTGGGCCGCCCGGATGGCGGCTACGTAACCCCCCGGGCCACCGCCCAGGATGGCTATTTGGTAGTTCACGGGAACCCCTCCTAAAACTTTGTCAGGTAGTGTTCGATCTCCCACTGGTGCACCCGGGTGCGATACTCCTCACACTCGATGCGTTTGGCCTCGATAAAGCGCTGGTAGATATGGGGACCCAGGGCTTCGCGGATAACAGCATCCTGCTCTAATTCCACCAGGGCTTCGTCCAGGGTGCCAGGCAGCAGGCTGATACCCTCCGCTTTGAGACGGGCTGCTTCCATGTCAAAGATATTGGCGTTAATGGGCGCTGGCGGCTCAATACGGTTTTTGATGCCGTCCAGGCCGGCCCTCAACATGACGGCAATGGCCAGGTAGGGATTGGTCGAGGGATCGGGGTGACGCACCTCCAGCCGCGTCGACAGGCCGCGTTTGGCCGGGATACGGATCAGGGGGCTGCGGTTCCGGGGTGACCAGGCGATATAAACCGGGGCTTCATAGCCCGGTACCAGGCGTTTGTAGGAATTCACCGTAGGATTGGTAATCGCCGTCATGCCCCGGGCGTGGGCCATCAGGCCGCCGATAAAGTAGAAGGCGACCCGGCTCAGCTGGAGATCGCCGTCCGGGTCATAAAAGGCATTCTGACCGTCACGGAAAAGGGAGATATTGCAGTGCATGCCCGAACCGGAAATACCATAGATGGGCTTGGGCATAAAGGTGGCATGGAGGCCGTGGCGCTGGGCGATGGTCCGCACCACGAACTTGAAGGTGGCGATATTATCGGCCGTCCGCAGGGCGTCGGCGTATTTAAAGTCAATCTCGTGCTGGCCGGGGGCTACCTCATGATGGGAGGCCTCGATTTCAAAACCCATCTGCTGCAGGGTGAGGACCATATCCCGCCGGGCGTCCTCCCCCAGGTCCACCGGCGTCAGGTCAAAGTAACCGGCGCGGTCGTGGGTCTCCAGGGTCGGCCGGCCGCTGGCGTCAGTATGAAAGAGGAAAAACTCGGCCTCCGGGCCGACGTTCATGGTAAAACCCAGGGCCTCTGCTTCGGCGATGGCCCGCCGTAGGGTTCCCCGGGGACAACCGATAAAGGGCGTACCGTCGGCGTTATAAACGTCGCAGATTAAACGCGCCACGGCGTCGCCGTTGGGTTTCCAGGGAAAAATGGTAAAAGTGGCGGGGTCCGGGCGCAGGTACATATCGGATTCTTCAATGCGGACGAACCCCTCGATGGAAGACCCGTCGAACATCAACTCGTTATTCAGGGCCTTGGGGAGCTGATCCGGAGTAATAGCTACATTCTTTAGCACCCCAAAGATATCGGTAAACTGCAGGCGAATAAATTTTACGCCCAGGTCGGCAACTTGCTGTAAAATCGTTTCCCGGCTGTCCACCATAGATTGGCTTTCCCTCCCTACAAGCTCCTAATCAAAACGAAAGCGCCCTGGTAAAAGGACGCCTTTTTACCTCTTCGATTATAGCATTGTCCCCGACGGCTTTCAACATTTTTTACCTTTCGAATATCAAGTCCCGGGTAAACGAATGGTATTTTCAAGCTTTCCGGGCGCTCTCACCCCCAAGGCCTGATAAAAACAGGCGAGGTCAGGACTTGATCCGGCCCGCTTACGTATAACCAGTAATAGGAAAGCTCTCTCGGAGCCGGCAATTTAAAAATCCAGGTACGTCTTTCACTGGTGCCGGTGGCTTCCCCTTGCCAAACAGGAACTTCACTATTGTTTCCCTGAAAAAGAAATAATTGATGTTTACCGGCGACTACTCCCTGCCAGGCGATCTCGATCTCCATAACCGCCCCCGGCGGCAGAGTAATCAGCGATCCCGGCGGTTGGCCGTTGATTAAAAAATAACCCAGGCCGCCGTGGTGGCTGGCTACCGTTTGGCCCCGGCGCAGGGCCAGGTCCAGCAAGTATTTCTTGACCTCCCAGGGTAACCCGCTCCACCCCTCCGGCAGGTAAATATAGGTTATATAACCCTGGTAAGGCAGTATCTGGTGCCAGTCGCTCCCCGCCCGGGCGGAAGGGAAGAAGCCGGCCTGCGCTACCCTTCCCGCCAGGCGGGCTACCTCGGCCCGCCACAGCTCCAGAGGCCGCGACTGCAGGTCAAAGTGCCATTGCAGGCCGGAGAAAACCTCCAGGCCGCTGTAGTTTACCACCGGTTCGGTTTCCCAGGGCCAGGGCGGCCGGCCGAAGGGATGGGCTATAGTTACCGAGGCGCTAAAGCCCGGCAGTTTATTAACCCGATCAATAATCTCCTGGCCGGGGTCCCTGGCATTCTCCCAGCCCTCCAGGTCCGCCAGGCCGTAAAGAAGCAGGTGACCGGCGCTGTCCCGGGTGGCCAGCTCCAGACCAGGAAAGACCGCCATGATGCCCGACAACTCCCGGCAGTAACCGGCAAAGCCCTCCCAGGAACCGGCAAGCAAATCGGCATGGGGGGTAAAGTAGAGGGCGCGGTAGCCCCTGCCGGCTAGTTCCTTTACTATGGCCGCCGGTGGCCAATGGCCGTCGTCGTGACAGGCGTTATGCATCTGCAACTCCACCGGCTGCCAGCGGGGATGAACCGGCAGGGGGGCCACCAGGATCGGGGTTTCGGCCCGGTAAACGCGACCGCCAAAGGAAACGAATTCTAATTCCAGGGTATGCCCACCGCCGGCAACCTGCAGAGCCGGCAGGCCAGCTGCTTTAATAAACAACCATGAGCAGGGGTAACGTTTATCCCCTGCCGCCAGGGTCCGCAGGAAGGCCACGGGGTCGGCGGTAGCGGCCCCGGCCGGTAAGAGGTAAACCGGCAGGACCAGGGGAAAGATAACATTGTAGCGGTCGACGGGACGGCTGTCCAGCCATACGCGCCGCAAGCGGAGGTGCCGGTGCGACCCCCGGCCCCAAGCACTGACCGGGATGGCCCACTGGCCCGCCCCCGGTTGCCAGCGTAAAAATTCAGGTAGGATAATCTGCATCCGCCTAATACTCCGCTATATTTACGCCTGACCCAGGACCTCAGCCGCATAGCCCAGGATGCGCTGGAGGATCTCTTCCCGTTTGTAGTCAATGGCCTCAAAATTCATGGCCGGGATATAGTAGCCCTCCATGTGGTCATGGGTGATCTTTGCCTCGCGGATATGGGCGATGGCCCGGTCCAGGGCAGCCTGGTAGCGCACGACGGCGCTGGCAATCTCATTACCGTAGAGATTTAAATGCTCCCGATCAATAAAGCGGTTTAAATCCAAAGCCATGGCCACCTGAAGATTGGGCATGGCCTGCAGGTCGATAGCGTGGGGTGGCTGCCAGTTCATAACCGCCGCCTGGATCTCCGGGATTATGACCATGTCAATATTGTTGGGGTCGAAGGGACAGTGGTAGACCTCGGTATTCAGTCCCTTTTCGTTGGCCACCCGGGCTACCGTGGCCAGAATCCCCGGTACGCCGCTGCCCGGGTCCCCTGCTACTGTATACAGCCGTTGCCCGTCCTGGAGCAGGGTTTCCAGGTTGCCGGTTACCAGGCCGCGGGGGGTCAGGGCGGTGGCAAAAAGATGGCGCTCCCTGGCCGGCTGGTTATAGCGGGACCTTACGCCGGCAAAAATAGCTTCGAGGAGCTCGGCCTTGGCCTGGTAGACCCGGGGCCAGAGCATGCTCTCGGTCACGTAGCTTTCCCACTCGTCCCGGATGACCTTAGCTTCCTTCAAAGCACTGTAGGCGATACGGTACAGGCGACTGATGCGCTGGTTATCCTGGAGGACCTCTTCCTTGCTGGCCCGCACCTTACCTTCATCCCAGTAATCGCCCAGGTGGATAATCTCATCCACAGCCCCGGGGTTCTTGGGGTCAACGATGTGGGGAGCCGTACCGTCGATAATGGCTACCCGGATCTTGGGGATGACCACGCCGTCCAGGGATTCGTTATCCGAGGAACAGCAGTGAAACTCCACGTCAAAGCCCCGCTCCAGCATGGCTTCACCAATTTTGCGCATAAAGGTCGACTTCCCAACCCCCGGACCTCCCTTGACGATAAAGATGCGGGTGGCATCAGGTTCAATAATAAAATCATAGAAAGAATAGAAACCCATATAGGTATTCCCACCGGGAAAAACCTTTTTTAACTTGCCCCTGGGCATGGCTGTCCCTCCCGTGCCAGCCTGATTCACCTGCATGACCGGCTACTATACATGTTATGCGGCCGGAAGCAGGATTTTCAGGGGCGGCGAGAGGAAATAAATGGGATTAACAAGAGCACCTCAGGGGCAGACTGATGCCCGCTCCATAATTTCCGGAAAAGTCCCCAAAGGCTGGTTCCGGTTTACCCCCGGAGATAACGCGGGAATTTAGAAAAGTAAACGGAGGGTGCCCTTTGGACATCGGTGAAAGCCTGGTCGGTTCCTATTTTAAATACGTCCTGGGTTGCAAGATCGTGGTCTATAACTGCCACCTGGACGACAACGGTGAACTCGATGTCGTTGCCCTGGACCCGGAGGGTAATAAAATCTACCTCTGCGAGGTAGCCACCCACCTGCGCGGGCTCCTCTATGGTGACAGCAACGCTGCCACCGTGGAGCGGGTCAGCCATAAAATCAAAAGAGCGGCTGCCTTCGCTGCCGCCAACTTTCCTGACCGGGAACCCGTCTTTATGCTCTGGGCGCCGGCCGTTTCCCGGGGCCTGGTCCAGGACCTCCTCCGCCTCCCGGCAAATACCGGTACCCGGGAAATTATTATCAAATTTATTTTCAACCGTGACTACACCGCCTGCATCCGCCGCCTGCGGGATATCGCCCGGCAAAACATTAAAACCACCGACGAACCGGCCTTCCGGCTGCTGCAGATCCTGGAGCACCTGCGGTGAAGCAACCGGTTTTCATGGCAATATGGTAAAACCGGCTACTTTAAAATGAATATTAAAGGCAAAAGCTTCTTCAATCCCCCCACGTTCCATAACTTT
The DNA here is from genome assembly GCF_051020825.1 of Moorella naiadis (nom. illeg.). Classification (NCBI taxonomy): domain Bacteria; kingdom Bacillati; phylum Bacillota; class Clostridia; order Neomoorellales; family Neomoorellaceae; genus Neomoorella; species Moorella naiadis (nom. illeg.). The sequence goes on along the minus strand of NZ_JAXGFQ010000015.1, from coordinate 41,825 downwards.
AAACGAAACTACATCGGTCAAGGAGAAGGTTTGATCGTCGAACTTGCGTAATAGTTTCACAGCTTCTGTTGTAATATCTGAATCTATATAGACAACCTGAATTTTCAGTGAGGTACTTATTTTCTCCCACCAGCCCAGCGCTACATCCAGACCGCTATCGAGGCGCAATAAAACATAGGTTTCAGCAGCCCAGATTAGTCGTTAGAAGCTGTCCATAGTTTTTCAATGCTTTTTTATAAAAGGGGACCGCAATGGTATGGTACTGATCCCGGCGGTTGACTACTGCTACCCAGGCCGAAGTATCTACAAACAACTTCTTCACTCTTTCCAGGTCTCCCTTTCCCGTAGAACGAAATAGTGATCATGCCTTTGAGCCATATCGGGAGTTTTTCCCGTTCCCATACCGATAATATCCAGGGCTGGATCCTCCCCACCTAGATCTTCCTCGAGACCGCGGTAAAGATATTTTCGCACCAGGTCGGACTTGGATACCTTTTTTTTCTTCGCCACCTGCCTTAACCGTTCATGAACTCTTTGGTCCAGATAGACCTGAAAAGGAACCTTATTCATGAGATACACTACCTCCAAATGGGTCTTCATGTTAATATTATACATGAATATATTCCTTTATGCCAGCATACCTTTATAATCGCCCAGTACCTTCCGCTCATTATGTATAAAATGGAGGTGCGGGGGGATGAGTATGCTGGCTGAATATCAATTTACGGAGGCGCGCAAGGACTTTTCCGGCAAAGGTTCATCCAGCGGCGGTACAACCAGGGTGATTAAAGCGGGCTCGGCCCTTTTGATCATCTCGTAATGGCGGTCATGATGGACCAGGATATACCTGTGCAGAAGCGCCGAGCTGGCAATCAAAACGTCTATCAGCGGCAGATTTAGCCCCTGACGCCGCAAGGTAAAATTCAGGCGAGCCGCTTTTTCCCATACCTCATCCTGGCGTTCCAGCATTGCTACGGCATCGAGCTCCCTCTGCAACCTGTTAAACTGCTTTTCACTGATCGCTCCTGAGAGGATTTCGGCTTTAACAGGGGGTACAATAGCTACCTTCTCTTGTAGCAGAGATGCCTTAAGCCATTCCCTCGCCAACGGGTTGCCCCGGCGGTGCAGAGCTTCAATCCAGGTAGAGGTGTCCACCAGGTATTTATTCATCGCGTCGCAACTGCTCCAGTCCTGCCTGGGTCAGGTTAAGGTCCAAAGTGCCCAAACATGAGGCCAATTCTTCCATCTTCCGGCGGTGAACAAACTCGGCTAAAGCCAGGTTAACGGTTTCAGTCATTTTCTTGACATTGGCCAGGCGCATAGCTTCTTTGAGCAGCTGACGATCGACATATAATGTCGTCCTCATTATACATCACCTCTTGACATATATAATAACATAAACCCGGAACAAAACAAAGGGAAGGATACCTGAAAAACCCTAAATGCCTTTGTCCTGCTATTATAGTTGCCCTTAGGTTTTAATCGGGGCAGCAGTTAAGATGTAAGCGGATGGCATTATGTATCCTCCAACCAGTGTGGAAAAAGACGCTAAAGAAAAAGGCGCCTATCCTCCCCTGAGAGGTATAGACGCCTGCGCAGGCTAATAGCACATTCCCCTGTCACCAGGTTGGTGGCCCCGGGGCCGGTGGTGGCCAGGCAGAGGCCCGGTTTGCCTGTTAGTTTGGCGTAGGCGTCGTCCATATAGGCCGCACATTGCTCGTGCCGGACTAATTTACCTGTAGTAGCTACACCCGAATCAATTCCCGCGGGTATTCCGTCAGGACCTCATTCTTATCCTCCCCGACGTAAATGACGTCTGTTACCCGTGGCCCACCGATGCCGGTACGGTAGATAGTAGGTAGCAGTAAATCTACCACCATACCGGCCTCGATAACCTCCTCCAGCCCTTTACCGATAATGGGGTAGAATTCCGACTGGCGCAGGCCGACGCCGTAACCTACCAAGTCCAGGTAGCTATCACCATAGCAGCCTTTGCCACTACCTCCCGGGCGGCAGCGTCCACCGCACCGGTGGTAACCCCGGGCCTTAAAGCAGCTATCGCCCGGCCCGGGCCTCCAACAAGACCTGATAGACCAAGCAAATCCAGGTTTTCTGCGGCCATTAATTTTTGGGCTTTCTCAAGGCGATTAGCGAAACGAGCCGCCATGCTGAGCACCTCCTGCAGAACTGCCTGACGCCGGCAGCCTTTTACCTCCCTGGTCTTTATTGCCCTTCCGTGCTTATGGTAGCACTAAAAAGCCAGCCCTCTGACATGTCGAGATTTTTAAAGTAAAAACACCTCACTGTACCTCTACGGCCCGGGCGGCAGCCATGGCGGCGGCGTAGACTTCCTTCACAGGAACACCGGCGGCCAGCGCGGCCCGGCGGCAGGCTTCGTATTCCGGAGCAACGTTGGTGATTGCTCGGCCATCGGAATCATGATAAACTCCCAATTTGACAGCGACCGGCCCATAGGGAGTTAGAACTTCAATACTCCGCCGCCGGCAGACCAGGCGCCGATCACGGCGAAAACGCAACCCCAGGGTGCTGGAATGGGCAAAAATGGCTGCCGCCACTGCCGCCAATTTATTCTCCGGACAAAGGGCCGTAAAAAGGATACCAGGCCGGCCTTTCTTCATCTGTACCGGGGTGAAGAAGGCATCAACAGCACCGGCAGTCAACACCTGCTCCATAAGGGCGGGAAAAAACTCGGGGTTCATATCGTCGATGGTTGTTTCGATAACCAGGCTGCTTTCTTCCCCTTCTAGTTGCCCGCTGTTAACCTCACCCAGGGCAAGGCGCAGGAGGTTGGGATGGGAGAGCAGGGTTTTACCGGCGCCAAAACCGACGCTGGTCAAATTCATGGCCGGGAAAGAGCCAAAACTCTCAGCAAGGGTGGTGATCAGGGCTGCACCGGTGGGGGTTACCAGCTCGGCTTCATCATCAGTGCCGTAAACTGGGTAGCCCTGGAGCAAGTAAAGGGTCGCCGGTGCCGGTACCGGCAGCTTGCCGTGATGGCATTCGACCCAGCCGGAACCCAAGGGCAGGGGTGAGGCCATAACCTGCTTAATACCCAGCAGGTGCAGTCCCAGGACGGTTCCTACGATATCGATAATGGCATCGACGGCCCCGACTTCATGGAAGTGAACCTTTTCGGGAGCAATGCCGTGTACCTTCCCTTCTGCCTGCGCTAGGCGCCGGCAGACAGCCCCTGCTTTTTCCCGCACCAGAGCAGGCAGCGGGCTGCCGTCAATCAATGCCAGGATATCTTCCAGGTGGCGGTGGGGCTGGCGACCGGATACCTTTACATCTATGTCTATAGCCGCAATACCCTGCTGCTGGACTTCTCTGGCTTCTAATTCCCATCCCTCCAGGGCCAGGCCTTTTAATCCTGTCACCAGTTCTTCCAGAGAGAGGCCGTTGGCCAGCAGAGCCCCCAGGCACATATCACCGCTGATACCGGAAAAGCATTCAAAGTAGGCGATTTTCATCTTTCTGTACCTGCCTTAAGCTCTATTTTTGTCCGCCCGTCCTTCTGGGTTAAGCATGGTATTCATGCTCCCGCTTGGTAATTCTCCCGCTTATCGTTATATAAGACTTCACCTTTTTGCTAAATATATACGGCAAAATTGGAGCTCGACATTTGGCCATGGTGGTAGTAATCATCTGCTCCGGCAAAAACATAGAATTCCGTGACCCCTAGCCGGAAGCTTTTAACGGCCGCTTCCATGCCGCGGCGGGCGGCCGTCGCCGCCCGCCGCAGGAGTTCCACTTCCACGGGTTCTTTAATGGAGCGATGGCGATAAAAGAGATCGCTCCCGGTAAAGCTGGCCTCGTCCCGTACTTTCTCAATCCGATTAATATAACGGGTCGTAACGGCTATCAATCCATTAAAATCAATTATTACTCTCAAAGTCCTTTGGTTCAACCAGCAAGGAAACAATCACCCCGCCAATCAGGGCCCAAAATGGAGCACTAATCTTCAATACGGTAATCCCCGACATGGCGATAACCAGAGCAAAGAATGCCCCTACCTTAAATTTTTTCGATGAAAAGGCCATTTCAAAAGAACTTACTAGGACGCCGATCATAGCCAGGCCAGCCAGGAGAGATACCAGGTCCGCTGGCAAAGCCTTGACAAAAGGTACGGCTACGCTGGCAACAAGGCCAAAAGCTCCAAAAGTAATGCCATTAACGATACTGGCTGCATAGCGACCGTTTTTATCTTCTCCTGCTTCACTAGAAGAGCAGATAGCCGTCATGGGACCGGCAATATTGGCATTATGCCCACCGAAGAAAGATGTCACTATACCGCCAATGCCGCTGGCAATGGTCATCATATTAATAGGAGGTTTATACCCTTGGGCCATGAGGACGCCGATGGCCTGGGCGTTTTCAGCACCGACCACCAGGGCCGCCAGGGGAATACCAATGGATAAGAGGGAGCCCAGGCCGAACTCAGGCCAAAATACCTGGGGAGCAATCCACTGGACGTTGACAGCCGAAAATTTAAAACCGCCAAAAAACAGGGCCGCGATTACCCCGGCTACCAGGGCTCCCAGGACAGGTGACACCTTTTTTGTTAACCGGGACATAAGAAAGTAGACCAGCAGGCCAATACCGGCAATCAGGGGGGACTTTTGGACCGAAGTGACAATCCCGGTACCAAAGCGGATCATTGCCCCGGCAATCATAGCCATGACAATTGGTCCTGGCAGCCAGCGCATGACTTTACCGATGAGGCCGGAAATACCCAATAAGAGTACCAGGACGCCGGCTATAAAATAGGCACCTACTACCTGGTTAAAGGGGAATAAAGGTAGGGCAGAGGCGAGCATCACCGCTCCCGGGATCGACCAGGCGCCGTTGATGGGCTGTTTGTAGTAACCAGCCAGTAATACGCCCAGCAGGCCACCAAAGAAATAGATGGAAAAGAGCCAGGAGATGGTCTGGGCCTGGGTCAATTTACCGTTGGCTGCGGCATTCATCACAATCAAAGCCGGACCGGTACAACCAAAGACAGTGGCAATGATGCCTGCCGTGATGGTATTAACATTCAAGTGGCGCGGTAGGTCGCCGAAACCAGAAGCATACCCGGGGCCGGGTTCAACCAGGCTACTCTTCCGAGGTGTGGGGGCTTTAGCAATTGCCATAAATGGACCCTCCTTCAGAAATTTTTCTGGCATAGCATTTATTACCATTAATCGAAAAAACTCGAGGGGAGCGGCATCCTCCGGGGAGAATGCCGCCTACCCCACCCATGAAACTCTAGACCGGGCAGGGACATGCCCTTGCACCGCTCAGAAGTTACGCGCCCTGCTTTAAGACCGACATATCCACGCCGCGCTGGCGTAGCCATTTGGGTAGGAGTTCGTTGTCCACCCGCTCGCTGACTGCCGGGGCTTTCTTAAGCAGCAGCTCCGCCAGGGGTTCGCTGACGTTGATGCCGCCCATGGCGCCGTCGAAGATAATGACCTTCCTTGTACCGGTGGTTTTATAGGCGAACTCCATGGCGGCTTCCGTGCTTTCCGCCACCACCGCGTGCTGCATATAGGTCAGGTTCTGGGGGTCGCGGTTGAAGAGGTCCGCCTGCTCCTGGCCCACTACCACCGTGGGGATGTGCTCGCTGAAGAAGGCGCTGGGATAACCCGTCCAGGCGTAGTTGTGGACGCACATCTTGATAGCCGGGTTCACCGGCGGGATATCATCCAGTAAGGGCCGCCCGGCCTTGCCGTAAAAGGCTTCCGTGTACCAGGTATAGGCCGGCAGGGGCATATCCAGGTCGTAGAGGTCCGTGTTGGAACCGGCAAAGTTGGCGTATATCACCCCCGCTGAGAAGACATAGACCACCGGGCAGGGGAAATCCAGGGCGGCAATGCACTCGTCGATCTCGCCGAAGAGGGTCATCATCTTGCCGTAGTAACGGCAGCCGATCCGGGTTACCCGGTCGTTCAGGGCGTAGAGGTCGTTGTCGGCGTCGACGCCGGTGATGCCGTTGGGCGCCACCGTCAGGAAGGAAGCAAAGGCGAACTTGCTCTGGACAAAGGGCGAGTCAAAGATGGCCCTGGCCGTAAAGTTGGCCGCCCGGGGACCCAGGTTCTGGTGATAGGTGGACCGGGTCTCAATGCGGGCGTAGGACATGCCGAAGGGTTTTACGGCCCGGTCTACCTGGCGGTGGAAATGGACCTCCCGCACGTCGCTGTTATGGGCGTGGACGATCCAGTCCGCATCATAAGCCTTGCGGAGGCCATAGAGGGTTCCAACTTCCGTTTCGATGGGTATCCCCTGGTCGATGGGGGCCACGCCAATGGCCTTGCCGCCGAAGTGTTTATCCAACCCGTAACGCTTGATATACTCTTCCGTCTCCCGGAAGCGCAGGCCCACCCCGGCTCGCAGGCGGATATTTTTACACCCCGTCCGGGTTTCGATAACGTCTTTGAGGGTCTTCAGCATTTCGGCGTAGGGTTCGCCACCCAGGAGCGTGAAGCCGTGATGGGAGGCCAGGATATTGACCGAGTGTTCCGGCTTAATCTTGCTCATATCGATTTTAGCCAGGGCTGCTTCCGTGGCTTTCCTTACAGCAGCCACTCCCTCGGCGCCGGGATAAATTACTTCCGGCAGGTCGGGAAAGAGTTCTTTTAGCAAAACTGAGGTCATACCCGGCAGCTCACTGACCCTGGTTTTTACTAATGACGGATCAATGCCGTACTGGGACTTCCTTGGGGGTAAAGGTGTGATCGGAGGACGCATCAGAAATCCCTCCTTCCCTGTACAGGTGCTGCCACTACCCGGTCTAGCAGCTTGATGTCCTCGTCGAAGTAAAAGCCCCGGCTGGCATACTTTTGTTTAACTCCTTCGGGAATCTCCCACACCGTTACTGTCCGGCCGTACCACTGCCAGCCATCTTTAGGCGGTTCAGGTTTAATGCCGGCAGCTTCCAGAAGACGCAGGATGGGCTGGATACATTCAACTTTACACCCTGTTCGGGTCCCGGTAAGGAAGGAGACTTCCTCTGGCGACCTGGCCCCCTGTAAAATGGCGGCAGCAACTTCTTCGGCCCGGGTGGCAGTACAATAGCAGATAATCTGTTCCGGGTTAAGTTTGGCCCGGCGGCAGAGTCCTTCTATCTGGCTATAGTCGACGGCGCTGACATCTACTTTGACCACAACCGGCTGCTCGCGTTTCACCATGGTAATAGCGTAGTCCGGGCAACGTTGCTCACAGGCGGCACAGCCGCGGCAGCGTTCTGCATCAACGATAGCTTTTTTGTTTTCTACCTTGATGGCCAGTACCGGGCACACCTTTTCACAGGTTTTACAGCCCCGGCACTTGCCGGCATCAACCACGGCCAGCAAATTAACTACCTTCAAACTTAAGCTCCTCCTTTCCCTTGTGCCAGTTGATAAGCTACGTCGACAATCATGTCTTCCTGGCCGCCAACCATCCGCCTCCTTCCCAGTTCTACCAGGATGTCCCGGGGGTCAAGGTGGAATTTCTCCGCCGCCCGGTAGGTATGCAATAGGAAACTGGAGTAAACACCGGCATAGCCCAGCATGAGCGGGGCGTTACGCACTACCTGGGGCCGGTGCATGATAGGCTCGACGATGTCTTCAGCCACATCCATGATTTTGTAGAAATCAACACCAGCCCGGTACCCCAGCTTGTCCAGAACACCAACTAAAGCCTCTGTCTGGGCATTGCCGGCCCCGGCTCCCAGGCCCCGCAGGGCTCCGTCCAGATAGGTCGCCCCCGCTTCTAAGGCGGCCAGGGAGTTGGCCGTGGCCAGGGTCAGGTTGTTGTGGGCATGAAAGCCGACGGGAATCTTGACGGCTTCGACCACGGCACCCACCCGCGCCTTGACGTCTTCCGGTAACATGGCTCCGGCCGAGTCGGCGACGTTGATATAGTCGGCGCCATAGGACTCAAAGAGTTTAGCCTGCTCGACCACTTTTTCCGGTGGCACCATATGGCACATCATGAGAAAACCGACGGCCATCATCCCCATTTTCTTGGCCAGGCCGATGTGCTGCTCGCCGACGTCGGCTTCGGTGACGTGGGTGGCCACCCGGACGACTTTAGCGCCACAGCCGGCTGCCAGCTGCAGGTCTTCAATGGTGCCGATGCCCGGCAGGAGCAGGACGGTTAGTTTCCCCTTCTTGATAGCCCCGGCCGCCGCCCGGAGCATCACTTCATCGCTTAGGGTGGCCCAGCCGTAGTTGTAGGAAGAACCGGCCAGGCCGTCACCGTGGGAAACCTCGATATACTCCACCCCGGCCGCGTCCAGACCGCCGGCAATGGCGGCTACCTGCTCGGGCGTAAACTGGTGGCTGACGGCATGGCTGCCGTCGCGCAGGGTGGTGTCGACCAGGTGGATAAACGTGTTGGCACTCATGCTACCACTTCCTTTGCCAGCAGCATTTGCTGGGCTATTTTTTCGGCTGTAGCCACGGATGCTGAGGTAATGATGTCCAGGTTGCCGGAGTATTTAGGGAGGAAGTCACCGGCCCCTTCGACCTGGATAATGGTCGTTACCTTATCGCCATCGATCAGCGGTGGCACCCGCAGGTGGTAACCGGGTACGTAGGCCTGGATCTCTTTTACCATTTCCTCTACCGAAGCGCGGATAGCCCTTTCATCCACCCTTTCGACCTTGACGTAGACGGTGTTGGTCATCATGATGGGGGGTTCAGCCGGGTTCAAGATGATAATGGCTTTGCCTTTCCGGGCCCCGCCAACGACTTCCAGGGCTTTGGCCGTAGTCTGGGTGAACTCGTCGATGTTCTGGCGGGTGCCCGGCCCGGCGCTCTTGGAGGCGATGCAGGCGACAATCTCCGCATACCTGGCCCCGGCCACGCGGCTGATGGCGTAAACGATGGGTACCGTAGCCTGGCCGCCGCAGGTGACCATATTGAGATTGGGCTCGGCTTTGACCTGGTCCAGGTTGACACAAGGTACCACGTAGGGACCTACTGCCGCCGGTGTCAGGTCAATGGCGATCTTGCCGGCTTCTTTTAAAAGCGGCGCGTGCTGCAGGTGGGGCCTGGCCCCGGTAGCGTCGAAGACGATTTTTATATCCTCCTCGGCCAGGACGGCCTCCACCCCCTGGATAGAGGTCTTGATACCCATCTGGCGCGCCCGTTTGATGCCCTCGGACTCGATGATGCCGGTCATAAGGGCCATCTCCAGGTGCTGGCTGCGCAGGATCTTGTACATCAGGTCGGAACCGATGTTGCCCGGGCCGATGACGGCCACTTTTACTTTGTCCACACTCACATCCCCTTGTTAACATAATGCTATATATCTGGTGGTGGCGGGTTGCTTTTAGGCACTACTTTATGCCATGCGCTTTTAAACCACAGATATGCGCCTGGTAACTCTACTCTAAACAAACCTCAGGTTTAGGCTCCCCAGGCCGTGGAAGGAAACGGTGAAGACGTCGCCAGCCTGGGCGTTCTCGGCGGCGGTGACGGCTCCGGAGAGGATGATCTCCCCGGCTTCCAGGGCGATGTCGAAGGCAGCCAGCTTGTTGGCCAGCCAGGCTACGGCGGCCGCCGGGTGGCCCCAGACGGCGGCTCCGGCGCCGCTGCTCACCATCTCACCGTTCTTTTCCAGGACCATGCCGATCAGGCGCAGGTCCAGATCTTTGATGGGGACCATCCGGCTGCCCAGGACCAGGCGGGCGCTGGAGGCGTTGTCGGCAATGGTATCCGGTAGTTTAATCTTCCAGTCGCGGATGCGGCTGTCGACGATTTCGAAGGCCGGCATAATGCCTTCCGTGGCCCGGTAGACGTCAGCGATGGTTACCCCGGGGCCTTTGAGGGTGTCTTTGAGGATGAAGGCCATCTCGCCCTCGACCCGCGGCCACAATAGCTCTTCCCGCCGGCAGGGCTCGCCTTCCAGGAGGAGCATATTATCCAGCAGGTGACCGTAATCAGGTTCGTTAACTCCCAGCAGCTGCTGCATACCCTTGCTGGTCAGGCCGATCTTTTTACCGATGACCTTGCTGCCGCGGGCGATCTTGGTTTTGATACCCTCGAGCTGGATATGGTAGGCGTCTTCTACCGTCAGCTCCGGGTAGGTCCCGGTAAGGGGTTCTAGCGGCCGGCAGCTGGCTTCGGCTGCCAGGAGCTCGGCAGCTATGGCCTGGTAATTCATGTTGGTAACCTCCTTTGAAAACAGGTTCTAACTGACCATGCTGCGCCAGCGTTCCCGGAGGGCGCCGGCGATATACTCGGCCAGGTGGGCGCCTTCCAGGCCCTGCTCTAAGCCGGCCAGCAGCCGGTCGCAACCCAGGCGGGCCTCCTCGTGGGGTCCGGGCAGGGCTACCAGGCCGGCCTGCCCGACCTGGCCGACGGCGATGCGCACTCCCTCTTTGTGGTGGCGGCGATAGTCGGGTTTAAACTTCAGGATCCAGGGGGTACTGGCCTCCGGGTCCAGGCGCAAGATGGCTTCGACGCTAAAGTCTTTATCCTCGGCGCCGACACCGCCGGTGGTGATAATCAGGCCGTAGCCTTCCTCCAGGGCTCCTTCCAGGCGGTTGGCTGCCGCGACGACGTCATCCGGCAGGATACCGCCGAAGCGGGCCTGATAACCGGCCTTTTCCAGGGCCGCCAGGATATAGGGTGAGTTGGTATCTTTAATTTTCCCGGCGATGACCTCGGCCCCGGAGGCAAAGACCATGGCCCGCCGGGCCACGGCCTGGCTGATATCCCTCGCCAGGGTTGCCGACTTTTCCAACACCCGGGCGGCCTCTTCCGGTTCCAGGGCGATGAGGCCCAGGACGCCTTCGGAGTGGACGGCCGCCTCCGGCCCCAGGGTTACGCCGGGCAATCCGGCCAGGTGTCGCAGGATTTCCCCCTCTTTGCCGGCTACGGCTTCGGCTTTTACCCGGCGCCTGAGGATGTCGAAGGCCACCAGGCCTGGGCGCACGTCGACAACCATTACTTCTTGCGCCAGCAGTTCCAGGGCGGCGGCGGCAACGGCGGCCACCAGACCTAAATCAGCGCCAGCCAGGTCGATGTCGTCGATCCAGAAGGTTGTTTTCTCCAGCAAATCCCATTCCATGGGATTTCTCCCTCCTTTCCCTTACCAATGCTCCATTCTGATCCTTTCCAGTTGAAATCATAGGAAATTGCCATGGTTTTATCTGTTTTTATCTATCTGATTGTTGCCTTGCACCGGCTTGACCTTGACCTGCTCGACATCCAGGCTCAGGTCCAGCAGGGGCGCATCAATGATGGCCCGGCCAACGTCAACGATGTCGGCGCCGGTGGCGATAACCGCTTCCAGTTCCTCCTGGGTAACGCCGCCGGCAAAGGCTATCTGCACTTGCTCCCGCCACCCGCCGGACCGGGCTACGGCCACCACTGCTTCCAGGTCCCGCAGGCTCCCGGTATCCACCATCAGAATGCCCGCTCCCGCTCTGGCGGCCGCCACAGCCTCAGCTGCAACCGGTTGGCGTTCACCCCGGAGCTGAACAGTGATGATCCTTTCCGGGTCGTAGGCCCGGGCCCGGGCGACGGCCGGGCCGACACCGCCCAGGAGGCGGACGTAGTTTTTGTCCAGGTAGATAAAGGGCCGCTCAGTGATGCGCACCCCGGCCCCGCCGGTGGCTATGGCCCGGCGCAGGTCAGGCCTTATTTCCGGGGCTACTTTCTTCCAGGCACCGCAGACTATCTTCAGGCGCCCGGCGGCCCGGCGGACAAAAGTGGCTGCCGCCGTGGCTACCCCGGAGGGCTTGCCGATAAGGCCGGGGAGCATTTCCTCAGCCAGGATGATTTCTGCCGCCCGGCCCCGGCCACGGAGGAGGCATCTTCCCGGTTCCAGGGTTTCTCCTTCGGTGACCAGGAGCTTAGCCTGAAGGCCCAGTTTAGCCGCCTCCTGTTCCAGCCGCCCGGCTCCGGAGAAAATCCCCTTTTCCCGGGCCGTTATCTTGAAAGTAAACTCCTGCCCCTCCAGGGGGGCAAAGAGGAATTCCCTAAGCTCCACTGGCGTCACCTCCCAAAGCGGGCCGGTAACCCAGCCCGGCGGAAATCTCCGCCGCCGTCCGGGTAAGATGCTCGATGGCCAGCTGCATCCTTTCCCCTTCCATCCTGGCGGCCGGACCGGAGACGCTGATAGCGGCACAGACCTGGCCGTTGTGATCCCTTAGGGGCGCGGCCACGCACCGCAGGCTCTCCATGATCTCTTCATTATCTACGGCATAACCTAGTTGCCGTATCCGGGTCAGCTCTGCTTCTAACCGGTTTAAATCAGTAATGGTGTTTTTGGTATAACGGGTTAATCCTTTAGCGGCGACAATCTGCCGCACCCGGGCAGGATGCAGGTAAGCCAGGAGAACCTTACCTACGCCGGTGCAGTGGGCCGGCAGGCGCATGCCCACCTGGGAAACAATACGCAGGGATTGGCGGCTCTCCCGCTTATCAATATAGAGGACTTCGCCTTTATCCAGGATAACCAGGTGCACTGTTTCCTCGAGTTCTTCTACCAGGTGCTGGATATAAGGGGCTGCCACCCGGCGGACGTCCCAGTTGTTGGCAACGGCGTTACCAATTTCGAAGAGGTGGACACCCAGCCGATAGCGACCGTCGAAGGCCGATTGCTCGATGTAACCGAAGTCCCGCAGGGTAGAGAGTAGCCCGTGCAGGGTGCTCTTGGGCAGATCCAACTCCCGGGCTATCTCGGCCAGGGACATCTCCCCCTGGCGGGCCGCCAGGAGATCCAGGATCATCAAAGCCTTGGCCAGGGAGCGAATCTGGGGCGAGCGGTTTTGCTTCTCCGGTTTTTTTACTGTCATTGGGAATGGCCTCCATTCGGCTATTTCGAATAATGTTCGTTGATTTAAGTATACAATATTTAATGCCGCAAAACCACCCTAATACGGCTCGCAATATTCGACATAACCGAATGACGTTCCCCTTTTACTTTACATGTTAAGAATTCGCTATTTTATTTGGTATTCCTGCTATACCAGAAGCCTTTTTGTTCGGCATAGTCGTAAATTTGACGAGTATAATGAATGGCTGTATTTAACTCCAGGTAAAAATAACACCTCCCCGGTGCTCTCCGTAAACCTCTGGCATATATTGGTGCCAGGAGGGAATAATAAACTGACAACCTCCCACCTCTAATTTTGCATTTCTCACATCTCATTTTGAAGGAGGTTTCCCGGCCGTGGATTTCCTGAATATCATCTGGATTATCTTCTTTATCATGGCTTTCTTGCCCATGCTGCACCAGCGGCGTATCGAAGCTACCCGCCTGCATCTCATCAGGACCTTTGAAAGAAAGCGAAACTCCCGCCTGGTTACCCTCATCCACCGCCAGGAGGCCTTGAGCCTCCTGGGTATTCCCCTGAGCCGCTATATCAACATTGAGGATTCCGAACAAATCCTGCGGGCCATTCGCTTAACACCCGAAGATATGCCCATTGACCTGGTTCTGCACACCCCCGGCGGCCTGGTCCTGGCAGCCGAACAGATCGCCCACGCCATCTTAAAGCACCCGGCCAAAGTAACCGTCTACGTGCCCCACTATGCCATGTCCGGGGGCACCCTCATCGCCCTGGCGGCCGATGAGATTGTCATGGACGAAAACGCCGTCCTGGGGCCGGTGGACCCCCAGCTGGGTGAGTACCCGGCCGCCTCCATAATCAAGGTTATCGAGGAAAAGGATAAAAATAAAATCGATGACCGCACCCTCATCCTGGCGGATATCGCCCGCAAGGCCATGAAGCAGGTGCGGGAGAGCCTGGTAGAGCTTCTGGCGGAAAAAATGGAGAGGCAGCGGGCCGAGGAACTGGCTACGACCCTAAGCGAGGGTCGCTGGACCCACGACTACCCCATTGGTGTCGAAGAATTAACCGCCATGGGGTTACCGGTAAAAGCCGGCCTGCCCCGGGAGGTATACCAGCTCATGGAACTCTACCCCCAGCCGGCCGGCCGCCGGCCTTCGGTCCAGTACGTGCCTCTCCCCTACAGCCGCCGGGAGGGGCAGCGGGGCTAGTTTACCGGCAGGGAAGCCGGCTTTCAGAGAAAGCACCGCGACAGAAGCAGTCAAAAAGTAACCCCCGGAGATCCGGGGTTTACTTGAGCTTCTATCCATTGCCGGTTAAATCCTGTACTGGGGTATGCCACCCATGCCGGCTTGCCCCATATTGAAGCCACCCGTCATACCGCCCTGCTGCAGGCGCTGGTGCTCCTGTTGCATCCTTTGGGACAACTGGCTAATCTCCTGCTGGTTGGCCATATCGAGCTGGTACCAGCCCCGGGCGTGCATAACATCCCAGACTGCCTTCAGGCAGTTCTGTTCATCCTGGTAGACGGCCATAAAGTCCCGCCGCAGCTGGTCATTGGCGCTTTCGGTAATAGCGGTATTGTAGCAACTGGTCAGGAGCTTCTCGCTAGCCAGGCAATCACTGCAGATAGTTTTGTCGTCAAATCCCTGAATAGGCATGTACTTCCCTCCCTACATCATTTGCTGTCCGCCCAGGTGGCGGATCAGGGTGTTGTAATGGCGCTGGTGGGCCTGCTGCACCGACGTGAGGACATTCCGCAACTGGGGATCGGTACACTGGGCGGCAAAGGCTCCGAACTTCTGGATCATGAGCATCTCGTTGCTCAAGTTCTCCCGGAGCTGCATGAGCTCCGCCTGGGTCAAACTCATACGACAGCCTCCTTTGCAAAAATCTATCAACCGCTCATCATTTTTCCCTGCCGGCATCAATCTATGCACCTTAGGGCGGCGCGAAAAAGTAAAAATTGGCCGGGGCGTGGCCCCGGCCAGTACAAAATTTTTAGTGCAGGATCCGTTGCAGGCGCGTTGCATCGAAACCGACCATTACCTGGCCGTTTACCACCAGGGTGGGCACCGCCGTCTGGCGCGTACGCCGGTACATCTCTGCGCGGGCTTGCTCATCCCTGGTAATGTCCTTTTCTTCGTAACTAACGCCGTGCTGGGAAAGATACTCTTTCACCGCGGCGCAGCTGGGTCAGGTCGGTGTGGTATAAACAACAACATTTTCCGGCATTGTTAAGATTAATTGCACCTCCCGGTGACTTTTTAGTTAGTCTGCCGGGAAATGCGAATAAATATGCTCGTAGGCCTTATTCCAGGCCCGGTTATAAGTACTGATAGGGCTCCGGGGTGGGTGAGGTTCTATTTACGTTTCCACAGGGCTCCCAGGGCGGTCCTGGTGCTGCTCAAGGTTACCCCCAGGAAGCCGTGGCCGCGGATAACACTCTCCAGGGCTTTTAACACGTAATCGATTTCCTCTTCGCTGACGATCAGGGGCGGTTCCAGGCGGATGACGTTGGGGTTGTTCAGGGTATAAGCAGTTATTATCTGATGTTTATTTAGAAGCTCACCCGCCACCAGGGAGCCAAAGTACTCGCCCGCCAGTTCGTTGACCTTGCCCCGGGTTAGTTTGTCCAACAGTCCGCCCACCGGCTGGTTGAACTCCAGACCGACAATCAGGCCGCGGCCGCGCACGTCCTTGATTAAATCGTATTTTTCCTTGAGCTGCCGTAGCCGCGTCAGGAAATACTCGCCCCTAGCCGCCGCCCGGCCGGCCAGGTCCTGGTCAAGGATGGCCTGCAGGGCCGCCAGGCCGGCGGCTGCCGCCAGGCTGTTGCCGCCAAAGGTGGAGGTGTGGAGCAGGGCTTTGTCCATGCCGCCATAGGCCTTGTCCCAGACAGCAGCCCGGGCGATATAGGCACCGATGGGCATGACACCGCCACCCAGGGACTTGGCCAGGCACATAATGTCCGGGACTACCCCTTCGTGCTCGCAGGCAAAGAGATAACCCGTACGACCGAAGCCCGTCTGGATCTCGTCAAAAATCAGCAGGCTGCCGTAGCGGTCGCAGAGAGCCCGTGCTCCTTTAAGGTAACCATCGTGGGGGACAATTACCCCGCCCTCGCCCTGGATGGGCTCGACGATAAAGGCGGCCGCGTCCTGGCGGGCGAGTTTGGCCTCCAGGGCCTCCAGGTCGTCAAAGGGAACGGCCTCACAGCCCGGCAGCAGGGGCCGGAAGGGACGCTGGTATTTCTCCCGCCCGGTGACGGACAGGGAACCAAAACTCTTACCATGAAAGGAATTCTGGCAGTAAATAATCTTTTCCCGGCCGGTGGCCGCCCGGGCTAGCTTCAGGGCGCCCTCTACCGTCTCAGTACCGCTGTTGCTGAAAAAAACCCGCTCCAGGTCGCCAGGGGTGACCCGGGCCAGGTTGTGGGCCAGGGCCGCCGCCAGGGGGTTCAGGGAGGCCTGAAGTAAATTGGGCCGGCCCATGGCCTCTTTGAGTGCCGCCAGGACCGCCGGCGGGTTATGGCCCAAATTCAGGGCGCCGTAGCCGCCCAGGAAATCCAGGTAACGCTTACCCTCCCGATCCCAGACGGCCAGCCCTTCGGCCCGGACATAGGCCTTGTCAAAATCCAGCAGGCCCAGCATCCCGGCCAGGCCAGGGTTGATATAACGGTGGTAGAGATCCCGCGTTTCCTGGCGGCTAAACTGCAGGGCCGCCTCCAGTTCGATTAGATTCTTGACTGTCAATCCTCCCACTTGCCTTTCCATTAAATGTAGGGGAAGGGCCCGCCCTTGTCCCCCATGGGTATTAGCCGGTGACCGGGGCGGCATAAAAAATAAATGACCCTAAAGGGCCTTCCCTTTAAGGCCATTTTACCATTCCTACCCTGGCCTGTTCAATGGGTCCTGGGGAATGCGACCGGGGCACTACGACTCCTGGTCAATGGGCCCGGCAGCCCGCACCTACCGCCGCCCCGGCACCAGCTTGCCCTTGCTTTTGCCAAATCTGGTCGGCGACTTCGCCCCACTCCCGGGCGTAGGGGGCCAACTTAGCGGCGAATTCCGCCGCCGTCTCGTCGGCGTGGACCTGGGTCGCCCGGGCGCCGGACTCGGCCACCATCTCCCGCAGCATCGCCGGGTTGTCAATCAGGGGACAGGGCCGGCGCAAGTTGGTGTTAAAGGGCTGGCGCGCCTGGTAGGCGCGAAAGAGGGGATTCTGCAGGGCTTCCACTAGGCTGACGTCCTTGATATTGCAAGTGCTGTAGTGGACAAAGGCGCAGGGTTCTACCTCGCCGGCGGCGTTGATGTGGAAATAGCGCCGGCCGCCGGCGATACAGCCGTTGCTGGCCTCGCCGTCGTTCCAGAAGTCCACCAGGAAGAGGGGCTTGGTCTGGCGAAAATACTGGATACGGTCAAACATCCAGGCCCGTTGCTGCGGCGTGGCCATCATCTCCAGATCGACGTCTTTGCCGATAGGGATATAGGTGAAATACCAGCCAAAGGCCACGCCTTTAGCCACCAGCATATCAATAAACTCGTCACTACCAAGCTCCTCGGTATTGTTGCGGCTGTAAGTGACTGAGACGCCATAGACGACACCAGCCTCGCGCATGAGGTCCATGGCCTGCATCACCCGGGCAAAAACGCCTTTACCCCGGCGTAAGTCAGTTTTTTCCTCAAAACCTTCCAGGCTGAAGGCGACAGTAATGTTGCCCAGGCGAACCATATCGTCCACAAAGGACCGGTCAATTAAAGTACCATTGGTAAAGAGGTGGAAAACCTGGTCGGGGTGCTTCTCCGCCAGGCGGATGATGTCCTGCCGCCGCATCAGAGGTTCGCCGCCGGAAAGGACGATAAAATTAATGCCCAGCTTTTCTCCCTCGGTAATCACCCGGTCCATGGTCGCCAGATCCAGCTCCTGGGTGCGCTGGTAATCGCCCGCCCAGCAACCCAGGCAATGAAGGTTACACTTCTCCGTCGGGTCCATAAGGATAGCCCAGGGCACCGCGACCCCCAGCTTGGCCGCCCATTCCTTTTGCCGGGGCACACCGACAAAAGTGGAGTTGATAAAGAAGTCCATAGCCAGGCGCTGACGAATATTGGGATGGGTGGTGGTCAGCAACCGCCGGGCAAACTGGTACCAGTTGCCTTCCTTATTCTCCAGCACTTTTTTAACGTTTGCCACCATCTCCCGGTGGTAGGGGTCCCGGGCCAGTTTTTCGGCCAAGTTAATTAAGCGCGGGATATTCTTTTCGGGGTTATGAAGAATCAACTTTACCCCCTGCTCCAGCACCTTCTCGCCGACATAAGTTGCCGCCAAGTTCAAGATCAAGACCTCCTTTACCCCAGTAATAAAACACAAAAGGGTGATACCAACGTTTTTAACGTTAGCTACCACCCCCCGCTATACCCAAAAGACCAATTTTTGTTTTTATTATATGCCTTCCACCAAATTTGGTCAAGACCTCCCTAACGGGTAGAAATTGTTCGTTATTATTACCTCCAGCCAGGGTAAAACTAAGAAACGCACAGGGACCAAAACTGCAAAGGAGGCTGCATCTAATGACCATTGGTAGCCAGATGCACCAGACCCTCACCAGCCTGGAAGGCGCAGTAGCCGACCTGAAGTCCTATGCCCTGCAGACTGAGGACAAAACTGCCAAGAAGCAGTTCACCGACTACGCCAATCAGCTCGATAGTATTGCCCAGGGCTTAAAGGGCCGGGTCAACTACCTGGAAAGCCAGGAACCCCAGTACAAGG
This sequence comes from Moorella naiadis (nom. illeg.), assembly GCF_051020825.1. Lineage (NCBI taxonomy): Bacteria > Bacillati > Bacillota > Clostridia > Neomoorellales > Neomoorellaceae > Neomoorella > Moorella naiadis (nom. illeg.). The sequence continues at coordinate 23,263 of NZ_JAXGFQ010000015.1, read as the reverse complement.
TCTTCCAGCAGGCGCAGCAACCCCGGCAGCAGTAGCGTCCCTTTGAGCATAGCCCCCGCCGGTGCGGGGGCTTTAAGATTAGCATGCTGCATACAGATACCTTTAGTAAAAACATATGCCGGGATGGCAAAGATTAGAAGCAGTAAGACGTGCCTCGCGCCATTAAGTGTCCTTGTAAAGTCGCTATATGCGCGATAGCTTATGGTTTCCTACCGGCCGCAACAAATAACCGGCCCGCGCAAACCGGCCGGTTACATCAACAGTCACTTTATTTCATTTAACTGCCAGGGCCTGCAGCCAGTAGTCGGCGATAATGCTCTGGCCATAGGTTATACCGGGAACCGCCCAGCGGGCGTTCAGCCCCTGCCAGGTGGGGGCGGAACCGCGCTGCACCAGGTTAAAGCGCGGGTCGTAGAGTTTTTTGCCCGCGGGCAAGGGCTTATTGGTGGCGTAGGCGTAAAGGTGCTGGATGTGGGCTTCGACGCCCACCTCCGGGGAGGCGAAGGTGGCGCCGTGTAAGCCTGGAGCAAACTGGACTTTGGTGGGGTCGGTGCCGTTCAAGGGCTCCTGGCCGGTGTTGGGGCTACCGGTGGCCCCCAGGCCGCAGTAGTTGTTCTGGGAGGGCTGGACGCTGCCGGTAAACTGCCAGTAGAACGTCTCCTTGGCCGCCTGGGCAAAGGCGATATCGCCCCGGATGCCGTATTCGGCGCCGATGCGGATATAGAGATCCGCCAGATCGGGGATGGGGAGCAGGTCCCGGTTATACTCTTGCCGCATCTTGGCCTGCAGGCGCGGCTTCTCCCCTTCAATCCAGGCCCGCAGCTGGGCGGCGCCGGCCACTGCCGGCCCCTGGATGGTGACGTCGGCCATATTTAATATTGTACCGTCGGGCAGCTTGACCTGCTGGTCGTACTTCTTTAGTTCTACCAGGGACTTGGCAAATTGCTGCAGCTGCTCCCGGCTGAAGGTGGAGGTGTCCATCTGCAGCAGATCAGTGGAATTGATAACCTTCCCGTCCAGCAACTTCAGGTTGGTCCGGTACCCGGCCAATTCTGCCAGGAGCTTATAGGTGGCGGATTTAATATCAACTGTATTACTGGCCGCCAACCAGTTGACCTCGCAGCCCAAGGCTTCACCCACTGCCCGCAGGGGGACCACCGTGCGCCCCGCCGGGGTTATGTAGGGCTGGCCATAACCGGCCGGGATTTGTAAAATCCGGCCGTCGATAAGGATCTGTACCGCTGCCGGTACCGGGTCGGGATTAGCCGGGGATGTTACCGCCGCTGCGTCAGGGGTCGTGATGAGGACCCGGTTAGCAGCCTCTTGCCACTCCACCCGGGCGCCGAGTTTTTCGCTGATGATCCGCAGGGGAACGTAGGTCCGGTCCCCCTTTATAAAAGCCACCTGGTCCCCCGCCGGTATGGCCAGGGGTTTATTGTCCAGCACCAGCTTCACGGCTTCCCCGGCGGCTACAGCCGGCACCGGCATGGCTAACAGGGGACTGACACATAAGAGCAAGGTGGCGATCTTTTTCCCGACACAGCGATTAATGGCAGGCACACCCTTTCTTGAAGGTTATTACGCGTAAGTAGCTATTCGCCACCTTACCCGGATTTTCCTGCCCGCCGGGTTAAGGCCCGTCAAAGTAAAAACAAAAACCCCGGCAGTCAAACTACCAGGGTTGGTATAACCGCCACTATTGATTTTTAGGCCCGGCGCCCGGCAGTCCTGCCGGCGGCGTGTAAACCCTTTGGCCCAGTTCATTATCCAACATCAACAAACCCATACCATCATTACCAATGAGATCCAGCTTGTGCAGTACCTTGACCAGGGTCTCCTCTTCCTCGGCCTGCTCGGTGATATACCACTGCAGGAAGGTACTGGTGGTATGATCCCGGACCGTCACGGCAGCCTCATAGAGTTCGTAAAAGGCGGCGGTCACGGTTTTCTCATGGGCCAGGGCGGCTGTAAATACCGCCGCCGGATCCTGATAAGCAGCCTCCGGTTGCGGGATCGCCCCCAGGGTGACCTGCCCGCCCATTTTGTGGACGTAATTAAACAGGCCTATGGCATGGTCCAGCTCCTCCTGGAATTGGACATAAAAGAAATGGGCCATGCCGTCCAGGTTCTGGTTGGCCAGGTAGGCCTCCATGGCCAGATACAGGTAAGCGGAATAGAATTCCCTGGTTACCTGTTCATTCAATTGGGCCAACAACTTCGCATCAGCCATGCTAACAGATCCTTTCGCTGATAATTATGGGGTAAAATAGTTAGTCTCCTGGAAGGCCGGTCCCTTGCTACGGTGCCGTTACCCTTTTTTAGTAGGAGTTACTATTTGCGTTTACAATTCGGCGCCAATCCTCTTTTTCCTGCTGGTTGATAAAAATTTTTTCGGCCCAGGTCTTTGCTGATTATTCCCCCGGCTACCCTTCTTCTCCACCTGCGGCGAAAAGCTTCTGGATTAGCACCCTACCGAAGGCAGGAAAGCCACGCTTTCGCTTTCTGGCAGGTCGTTCACCTAGTTACGCAGTAAAAGACGAATTCTTTGGCTATTGCTTTCACTCCTTTAGGCTCGTGGTGCCCCAGAAAGTTGTTTACAGTTGCCCTGGCAACATTACTCATGAGATTATAGCAATTACAGTAGGTCTTCCTTGACTTCCTAACTTTGGTAAGGTAAAATAACTTCAATATTAGTAAAAGGAGTGATTCCTATGTCTGCCCTCAAGGGAACCCGCACGGAGAAGAACCTGCTGACAGCCTTTGCCGGTGAGTCCCAGGCGCGCAACCGCTATACCTACTTTGCCAGCCAGGCCAAAAAAGAGGGTTACGAACAGATCGCCGCCATCTTCCTGGAAACGGCCGATAATGAAAAAGAGCATGCCAAACGTATTTTTAAATTTCTGGAGGGCGGCGAGGTGGAGATTAGCGCCGCTTTCCCGGCCGGTACCATCGCCAGCACGACGGTGAACCTGGGGGCTGCCGCCGCCGGGGAGAATTACGAACATACTACTATGTATCCTGAATTCGCCCGTATCGCCGAGGAGGAAGGTTTTAACGAAATAGCCGCCGTCCTGCGGGCCATCGCCCGGGCGGAAAGGGGCCACGAGGAGCGTTACCGGGCCCTGCTGGCCAATATCGAAACTGGCCGTGTTTTTAAACGCGACGGGAAGGTATTCTGGCGGTGCCGCAACTGTGGCTATATCCACGAAGGCAACGCCGCGCCGGAGGTATGCCCGGCCTGCGCCCATCCTCAGGCGTATTTTGAATTACAAGCCCTCAATTATTAAGGGGTGAGGTGAATGTCCTGTCCAACTGTAATGGCCATTCTGGTGGACAAGCGGCGGGAAACGGCGGTCCGGGTCCAAGAAATTCTCACCAAATACGGCTGTATCATCCGGACGCGCCTAGGACTCCATGAAACTGAAGCCTGCAGTGATGATGGTTTGATTATCCTGCAACTCTGCGCTCCTGAAGCTCAGGTCCAACAATTTAAGGATGAGCTCAATGCCCTGGAACGGGTGAAGGCCGAGGTCATTAACCTGGCCTTGGACTAATACCCTGGCCGCGCAAGAATAAAGCCTTGTACCCCCCAGCCAGCCTGGACCAGTTACCCTTTTAAACGGAAATCATTGACGCTCGTGGATGTGCAGGACTAGTGGCATAAGGTGCCTGCAGCGATTAAGAGCAGGGGTGCCTAAGTAGTTACGAGCCGTTTTATAGTGCACCGTTCTGAGGCTCGCTAATCTGCCCCACCTATTCAAGGAGCTACCCCGTTCTTAGCAACGAGGTAGCTCCTTTGAACATTTACCATTAACAAAAGAGCTGCATTTGCTAAAAGCAATTGCTATAGATTCAAGATCAAGGCGAAAACGACTTAACTCAAAACTAGATTGCACAGTGGAATCATTAAGAAAAATAGAAAAAGGAAAGCGGCCTTTCCTGGTTGGTTATTCAACCTTGATATCGATCTTTTTCTCTTTTTCCTCTTCCGCTTTGGGTAACTCTAGGGACAGGATGCCATCTTTGTAGGTGGCGACAATCTTAGCGGCGTCTACGCTCCCCGGCAGGGAGATGCTGCGCAGGAAGTTGCCGTAATAGCGCTCGCAATAATAGTAGTCTTTTTCCTGGCATTCCTTTTCCGCCTTGCGCTCGCCCTTAATGGTCAGGACGTTTTTACTGACAGCTACGTCGATGTCTTCTTTGTTCAGGCCAGGCAGGTCGGCTTTAATTACATATTTATCCTTCTCTTCATAAACCTCAATGGGTGGAGCCCAGGCACCACCCTCACCAGCCACCGGCCGCCGGCTGAGGGGGAACAGGGGGCTGGCGAGGTCCAGTATCCGCTCCCGGAGTTCCTCCAGCTCGCGGAAGGGATTCCAGGGAGTTAAACCACCACGATACCTTTCGATGGCCATAGCTTCAATCCTCCTTTTAGACTAGTATGGATGTGGGAAGTTACATCTCGCCGCTATGGGCGGCTCTTAGCGTTTCTTATAGGAAAAGGCCGCTTCCCTTCAAAAACTATATTTAGCAATTATCTTTCCCCAGGTGCCAAATACCGAACCGGCGCGCATGAAGTGGGGAAATAAAGCCTCCGGTTATTAGTAATCGCTCTGTTAGTAATTTGGCGCGTATCATTTCATTTAGCCAGACTGTATTGGTGCTAGCGTACAAAAAGATGGCTTTCGCTGGGCCGATAAGGATCTGCCTTAGCCAAAATATAGGGTCTCCGGGTTATATAAAGAAGCATTTTTCGGAACCGGCCACCGGTGCGCATGCTGATGATAGGAAGTACTCAGGGGTCTCCCCTCCCGGAGAACGCCCATGTTGGTTATCTGGCCGATAAAAATAGTCTGCTTGCCGGCCGTAAAGGACCCGGTGACCCTGGTTTCCAGGAAGGCAAGGGTATGGTCGATTAAATAGGGGATACCATTCCGGCCCAGTTCATAGCGCAAGCCGGCAAATTTATCGATCTGCCTTCCGGACTTATACCCGAAGCGTTCGATCAAAGCGAGGGGGGTGTCTTCGGCTAAAATCGAGACGTTAAAGGCCTGGCAACCGGTAATATACTCGTGGGTGAGGTTGGCTGTATTGATGCCTGTCAATACAGTCGGAGGCTCGGCGGCTACCTGGAAGACGATATTCGTCACCAGGCCGTTAAAGCGGTTGTCTTGACGGGCAGTGACAATATACAAACCGTAATTAATCAGGTTTAGGGGATTGGCTTCCATTGACTTACCCTTCTTTCCTAACTTGCTGTTTCTGTATCCGTTCCTGCAAGGGACTGCACCGTAAAATCGATGTTACCGTGGGCGACGGTTAAAGTTATGCTGTCCCCGGGTTTTATCTCACCGCTGACGAGCTTCCGGCTAAGGGGCGTTTCGACCTCCTGCTGGATGACCCTTTTCAGCGGCCGCGCCCCGTAGGTCGGTTCGTAGCCCTTGTTGGCCAGGTAGGTCAAAACCGCATCCTCCCAACGCAGGCTGCCCGGCAGGGTTTGCTGCAGCCTGGCCGCCAGGCGTTCCAGGAGCAGGGCAGTTATCTGACGCAGCTGGTCCGGTTTTAAAGCCTGGAAGACGATGATCTCATCCACTCGGTTTAGAAACTCGGGCCGGAAATGGCGGCGCACCAGGTCCAGGACGCCCTTTTTCATGGCGGTGAAATCGCCGCCCCTTTCCTGGAAGGCCAGGATCTCCTGGCTACCCAGGTTAGAGGTCATGATAATGATGGTATTTCTAAAGTCTACGGTCCGGCCCTGGCCGTCGGTGAGGCGGCCGTCATCCAGGATCTGGAGCATGACGTTGAAGACATCGGGGTGGGCCTTCTCGATTTCATCGAAGAGGACCACGCAATAGGGCTGGCGCCGAACGGCTTCCGTCAGCTGGCCGCCCTCGTCGTAACCGACATAACCCGGCGGGGCGCCGATGAGACGGGCAACGGTGTGCTTCTCCATATACTCCGACATATCCAGGCGGATCATCTGGCGTTCATCGTCGAAGAGGGCCGCCGCCAGGGAGCGGGCCAGTTCCGTCTTGCCCACCCCGGTCGGTCCCAGGAAAATGAAGCTCCCCACTGGCCGGTTGGGGTCCTTCAGGCCGCTGCGGGCGCGCAGGACGGCTTCGGCCACCGCCCGGACGGCTTCATCCTGGCCGATGACCCGCCGGTGCAGCTCCTCCTCCAGGTGCAGCAGCTTCTCCTTCTCCCCTGTCAGCAATCTGGTAACCGGGATGCCGGTCCAGCGGCTGACTGTCCGGGCAATATCCTCCTCATCCACCTCTTCTTTTAACAGCCGGTTGGTCTTCTGCTTGCCGGCAAGAAGTTCTTCCTCTCCTTTGAGCCGGCGTTCCAGTTCATGCAAGCGACCGTATTTCAGTTCGGCCATGCGGTTAAGGTCATATTCTCGTTCCGCCTTTTCGATCTCCGTGCGGGTTTCCTCGATTTCCCGTTTGAGCTGTCGCACCCTGGCGATGGCTTGCTTCTCCACCTGCCACTGGGCCTTCATGGCCTCGGCCTCACCCTTCAGGTCCTGGAGTTCTTTCTCGATTCTTTGCAACCTTTCCATGGAGGCCGTATCCTTTTCCTTTTGCAGGGCGGCGGCCTCGATCTCCAACTGCATCACCCGCCGGGTGATCTCGTCCAGGGCGACGGGCATGCTGTCGATTTCGGTGCGCAGGCGGGCCATGGCTTCATCCATTAAATCGATGGCCTTATCCGGTAAAAAGCGGTCGCTGATGTAACGGTCAGCCAGGGTGGCGGCCGCCACCAGAGCGGCATCCTTAATGCGGACGCCGTGGTGCACCTCGTAGCGCTCCTTCAAGCCCCGTAAAATGGAGATGGTGTCTTCTACTGAGGGCGGTTGGACGAGAACCGGCTGGAAACGCCGTTCCAGGGCGGCGTCTTTCTCAATGTGTTTACGGTACTCGTCCAGGGTCGTCGCCCCGACGGCCCGCAGTTCACCCCGGGCGAGCATGGGTTTCAGGAGATTGCTGGCGTCCATGGCCCCCTCGGCGGCCCCGGCACCGACTACCGTATGCAACTCGTCAATAAAGAGGATGATGCCCCCCGCCGCCTCCTGAACCTCCTTGAGGACCGCCTTCAGGCGCTCTTCGAACTCGCCCCGGTACTTGGCGCCGGCAACCAGGGAGCCCATATCCAGGGCGATGACGCGCTTGCCTTTCAAGCCCTCGGGGACATCACCGGCTACAATCCGCCGCGCCAGGCCCTCGACGATGGCCGTCTTGCCCACCCCCGGTTCGCCGATAAGGACTGGGTTATTCTTGGTACGCCGGGAGAGAATCTCGATCACCCGGCGGATCTCGTCATCGCGGCCGATGACCGGGTCGAGCTTACCCTCCCCGGCCAACCGGGTCAGATCGCGGCCGTAGCGTTCCAGTGCTTCATAGGTATTTTCCGGGTTGTCGCTGGTCACCCGCTGGGAGCCCCGGACGGCCCGCAGGGCCGCCAGGATGCCGTTACGGGTAACGCCCTCCCGCCGGCAGAGGTCCTTTAAGTCCCCCTCGCTTTCCTCCAGCAAGGCCAGCAAAAGGTGTTCCACACTGATATAATCGTCTTTTAATTGTTCGGCTTCCTTGGCCGCCCGGTCCAGGACCCGGGCCAGAGCCGGGCTGAGATAAAGGGAGCCCGCATCACCCGTCACCGCGGGTATCTTCTGCAGCAGGGTTTCCAGCCGACGGCGCAATTCCCGGCTGTCTACTCCGGCCTGGTCCAGCAGGCGGGGCACCAAGCCCTCGGTCTGGTCAAGCAAGGCCAGGAAAAGGTGACTGGTAGTTACCTCCTGGTGATGCCGGCCCGCCGCTAGTTGCTGAGCCGCGGCCAGGGCCTCGCGAGACTTTTGCGTTAAACGGTTAGCGTCCATAATAATCACCTACCCTTTTAACCAGAAGTTAGATGCTAGAAGTTGGAGGTGAGAGACTGGTAGGAACCGGCTGCGCCTGTTCTTTATTTAAGCTTATCATATCGCTGTTCTTATTTATTATTTGTACTGGTGTTGTCTGGTTGAGGGACGGCTATCCTTTAATAACAGGGAGACGATTGGTGCTAATAAAGACACACCAGGATCATTATTTGCTTCCACTCCGCCGTAATTCCTTTAGTTGCCGGTACAGGCTCCTTTCTTCCTCCGTCAACTCAGCCGGGATGTCGATAGTCAGGCGCACATACTGGTCGCCCCGCCGGCCGTCCCGGGTCGGCAGGCCCTTGCCCCGCAACCGCAGCCTGGTGCCGCTACGGCTGTTGGCGGGGACCGTTACGACTACCGGGCCATCCATGGTCGGCACCGGGAGTCTGGCTCCCAGGACGGCCTCTTCCGGCCGCAGGGTCAAGCCGGTTTCCACATCCCGGCCCTTGACGGTGAAGGTGGGATGGGGTAGCAGGCGAACGCGCAAATAAAGGTCGCCTGCTCCGCCCCCGTCCCGGCCCGGGCCGCCCTGACCCTTCAGGCGGATCCGTTCCCCGTCCTGGATACCGGGAGGAATCTTAACGGCCAGGATTCTGGTCTTACTTAGATTGCCGGTACCGCCACACCGGGCACAGATCTGGCCCCTACCGGTAACCCCCATCCCCCCGCAATCCGGGCAGAGGGCTTCCCCGGCCAGTTCCAGATCCCGGGTTGTGCCCCGGTAGGCTTCCTCCAGGGTGATGGCCAGCTCGCTTTCTACATCAGGGCCGCGGGCCGGCCGCCGGCGCCGGCGGCCCGGGCCGCTCCTGACGGCGGCAGGATTAAAATACAGGTCGCCGAAAAGGGTCTTGAAGAAATCACTGAAGTCGCTCCCGGCATCGGGCTGGAAACCGGCGCTGGTATAAAAATGGATGTCGCCCATATCCGGCGGCTGGAAATCCTGGCCGGCCTGCCAGTTGGCCCCCAGGCGATCGTAGCGGGTTCGCTTTTCCGGATCGCTCAACACCGCATAGGCTTCGTTGATTAGCTTGAACTTTTCCTCGGCTTCTTGCTTTTCTTTACCCGTGTGCAGGTCAGGATGCCACTGGCGGGCCAGCCGGCGGTAGGCGGCTTTAATCTCCTTGGGGGTTGCCTCCCGCTTGACGCCGAGTATCTGGTAGTAATCCTGGTAGGTCGCCGCCATGGGGGACCGCCTCCGTTTATTTAGCTTCTATTTCTCTTCGTATTCGGCGTCAACGACATCATCATTACCGGCGGGGGGAGTTCCCGGGTTGGTTCCAGATGCTGTTCTCCGTCCCGTTCCCGGCGCCGCCTTGACCCGGGCGGCTGCTAAAGAATAGGCTGCCTGCTGTAAATCGCTGTGCAGGGAACGGATGCGTTCCAGGGGGGCGTTTTCCTTTAAAGCCGCCCGCAGGTCGGCCAGGAGCTGTTCAATCCGGGCTTTTTCGTGCACCGGCAATTCTTCACCCTGTTCTTTTAACTCCCGTTCCACCTGGTAGGCCAGGCTGTCGGCCTCATTGCGGGCCTCGACCTCCTGCCGGCGTTTTTTATCCTCTTCGGCGTGGGCCTGGGCCTCCTGGACCATGCGCTCGATCTCGGCTTTGTCCAAATTGGTCGAGCCGCTGATGGTCACCCTTTGTTCCTTGCCTGTGGCCTTATCCCGGGCGCTGACATTTAAAATGCCGTTGGCGTCGATATCAAAGGTGACCTCAATCTGCGGGATACCGCGCGGCGCTGGGGCAATGCCCTCCAGTTTGAATTGTCCCAGAGAACGGTTATCCCGGGCGAGTTCGCGCTCGCCTTGAAGGACGTGGATATCAACCGCCGGTTGATTGTCCTCGGCCGTGGAGAAAACCTGGCTGCGCCGCACCGGGATGGTGGTATTGCGCTCGATAATCTTCGTCATCACCCCGCCTAGAGTCTCTACCCCCAGAGAAAGGGGCGTCACGTCCAGCAGCACGACATCCTTCACATCCCCGGTCAGGACCCCGGCCTGGATGGCCGCCCCGACGGCAACGACTTCGTCCGGGTTAACTCCCTGGTTGGGTTCTTTACCCAGCAGTTCGCGGATTAATTTTTGTACCGCCGGGATGCGGGTGGAGCCGCCCACCAGGATAACCTCGTCAATATCCGCTGCCGTCAATTTGGCATCCTTCAAGGCGGCTTGTACCGGCCCCCGGCAACGTTCTACCAGGTGATGGGTCAGTTGTTCAAATTTGGCCCGGGTCAGTTTGGTGTCCAGGTGTCGGGGGCCGCTGGCGTCGGCGGTGATGAAGGGCAGGCTAATCTGGGTCTCCATCAGGGTTGACAACTCAATCTTGGCCTTTTCGGCTGCCTCCACCAACCTCTGCAGGGCCTGTTTATCCTGGCGCAGATCAATACCGTAGTCTTTTTTAAACTCTTCCGCCAGCCAGTCGACGATGACTTTATCAAAGTTGTCGCCGCCCAGGTGGGTATCCCCGTTGGTGGCCTTCACCTCAAAAACGCCGTCGCCCACCTCCAGGATGGAAACGTCAAAGGTGCCGCCGCCCAGGTCAAAGACCAGGATGGTCTCGTTGGCCTTTTTGTCCAGGCCGTAGGCCAGGGAGGCGGCAGTGGGCTCGTTGATAATACGCAGGACCTTAAGGCCGGCGATTTTGCCGGCGTCTTTGGTAGCCTGGCGCTGAGCGTCGTTGAAATAGGCCGGCACGGTGATTACCGCTTCGATGACCTTCTCACCCAGGTATTTGCCGGCGTCGTCGACCAGCTTCTTTAAAACCATGGCTGAGATCTCTTCCGGCGCGTACTTTTTACCCCGGATCTCAAAGCGTACGGCGTCGTTGGGCCCGGCCACGACCTTATAGGGGACCAGTTGGCGTTCGTCGCCCACTTCCGAAAACTTACGCCCGATAAAGCGCTTAACGGAATACAGGGTATTTTCGGGATTCAAAGCTGCCTGGCGCCGGGCGATCTGGCCGACCAGCCTTTCGCCACCTTCTTTGAAGGCCACTACCGAGGGCGTCGTGCGCGCGCCCTCGACATTGGCGATGACGACCGGTTGCCCGCCTTCGATAACCGCGACCACCGAGTTGGTGGTACCCAGGTCAATACCTACTGCCTTGGCCATAATTATTCCTCCTATCGTTTAAAATTAGACCTTGTCCAGCTAACCCAGTACTATACCCGTGAGATACCAGCTATGTGCTTCAAGTCAGACGCCTATGTCGCTAACATGGCACCACCGTGCCTTTGACCTTTCTTGACTATTATATATCGTAAGCGGTAATAATTAGCAATAGCGATTTATGGTTTTATAAGCTGGTTTTTACCCTTTAAACTCACCATAGCCAATCGGGCCCTCACTTTCACTTTTTTGCTGGCATTTTTTGCATTACTCGGCTGCTGGTAAAAAAGGAATATAATCGGTGCCCTTGAGTTAAGAAAACCCGCAGCTTGTACCGCGGGTTGTTTGAGCCAATCGCTCCGCCAAGGATTATCATAAAAAGATTTACAGGGTGCGCCGCCTCGAGGATTAAGTTGTAACCAGGTCCCGGCCCAGCCGGAAGGCGGCTTCCATTTGGTCCGGGTGTTGGCGGACGGCGCCCGGCTCGTCAACGCCACGTACCAGCAGTTCCCGGCTATAGTCCAGATTCAGGGCCTTAAAGGCGTATTTGACCGTTAAAATCGAACCCAGAAACAGTTTTTCCCCCCGGGTGGCGCCCACGGCAATCAGGGCACCCCGGCCAGTACCCCCGACCCACTCAATTGGCTCGCCCAACCGGTAACGGCGATTCCAGAACACCTGGCAACGATCGATCAGGGCCTTCAGCTGGGCTGTTACCCCGTAAAAGAAGATGGGTGAAGCGATAATCAGGGCTCCCGCCCCGGCAAAGAGGGTAGCCAGGGAATCCATATCATCGCGCTGGATGCAACGGCCACGGCGGCAGTAATCGCAACCGCGGCAGGGATTAACCTGCAGGCTAGTCAGGATAATCTTTGTCGTTCGCGCCCCTTGCTCCGCCGCCCCTGCTAGGGCGGCGTCCAGCAGCAGTTCGCTGTTCCCCTGGCGCCGGGGGCTGCCGGCAATACCCAGTACTAACACCGCCTCACCCAATCCTTTCTTTGTTGCCCATCCCGGCGCTCCCGCCTGCCGGGTAAATCATACTAGGCGTTGCCCAGCGTGCCTTACGTTACTTCTGCCTTTGAACATTCAGCCAAGAGCATGCAACACTGGTACTAACGATAAGACCGCAGATATTTTTGCTCGGTTCCACTTCAAGATGGATAGCATGGTCGCCGTAATCTTTAGGCGAGTGCCGCTAACATTCCTGCCCGCTAATACCGGGCGGTTCCTCCCCGGCTACAGTTTTTACAGACTCTTCAAAGCGCTATGCAGTTCGCACAGATGGCGTCTTTCCTGGCGCAATAGCTCGTCCACCTGGGCTGCTTCCACTTCCGGTACCAACTTTTTCAACCCGCCGAAAAAGAGCAGTGAATCCTTTTCGAAACCCATGGCCAGTTTCAGAGCGTCTTGATCGTTGCTGATTTGCCGGGCCAGGTCCGCGGGGTTCAGCTCCCGGGGAAAGACATTATTATCAACCAGGGCTTGCATATATTCGGCATACTCCCCGGGATAAGTCTCCGGTGGGTCATAGGCCGCTACCCTGGCGGCCAGACGTTCAAAATCCAGGATGTGTTGCGCTTCTTCCCGGGCCAGGCGTTGAAAGAGCTTCTGCACCTGGTTATCCCGGGCGCCGGCGGCCATGTTCTGGTAAAAGGTGCGACCGTTTTGCTCGATGGCCCGGGCAAATTCAAAAACCTCGCTGGCGCGAAACACGATAGACCCTCCTTCGCAGGCAGAAAGCCCGCACTAATTCAATGCCAGGGGGCTACCGCCCTGCTCTGTTCCATAAGGCCGGCAGCCGGCGTGTCTCAATGTAACCTCGACGGTGCCGCCGTCCCCCCAGGGCCTCCGGATCAGACGCCAGCTTAAGGGGTCCATGCACGGCGGCCGCACCGTGAGGTTGTTAGTTGTTTATACGGTACCGCCGCCACAGTCGGGAATGTAGCAATTGGCATCGACAAAGCTGCATACCGACTGGCAAGCCGGGCATTTATCTGGCGGAATCTCCCCTTCAAAAGTATAGCCGCAAACGGAACAACGCCATTTATGCATTAGCGGTTCTCCTTTCTGGAACTATAAGCCTACAACCAAACTGTCAGCAACCTTACGCAGCAGTAAAAGCGAAGGTCTTTACCGAGATACTAGATATTCAATTACTCCTCCGGTTCAAAGGCTTCCTTGCCGGCGCTGCATACCGGGCAAACCCAATCATCCGGCAACTCGTTAAAGGGTGTTCCCGGGGCGATACCGTTATCGGGATCACCTTCTTCAGGGTCATAAACATAACCACAGACCGTGCAAGTGTACTTTTCCATCAAGCATCTGCCCCTTTCAAAACTAAATTTCGCCCGGGGTGATAGCACCCCGCCAGGAGGTGCATATTATACCAAAGTTCAAAGGCCGATTTCCTTCACAAAAGGTCCATGCCGCCCCCTTGGCACCCGCAGAAGGATGAAAATGGTAAAGAGCGCTATTTATAGGGTAGCAGGTTGCGATCAACGGCTACCATCCCTTGCTGGCACCAACCGGCGACACTTTTTATTGCTCTTGGGGGTTGCCCGAGTGGTAGGGTTACCTTTTAATTCCTTCCCCCTATACTGATTGCCAGTTGCCGTGGAGATTGCAGTAAGCGCGGGCCGTGGCCTGGCCGGCCGTAGTGCAGAATACCGCTTCGGGAGCGTCGCCAGGTTCCAAGTGCTGGCGCAGTACCTGGCCACCGGCCTGGAGTTCGATCCACTCGATATAGTGTTTTTCTTCCATGGGGTGGGGGATGCTGCCGACAGTTACTTTAAAACCGCCATCCACACCTGTCACTACAGGGACATGCTTTTCCTGGCTAGCGTCTACCGTGTTTTCACCCTGGAGGACCATAGGCTTGCCGCAGCAAACCAGGGCCCCGGTGCCGGGATGCAGGATGGTAGCGATATTGCCACAAACACTGCACTTGTAAACCTGACCAATCGCCGTCATTATTAAGTTCCTCCTTATAGTAGGAATTACTATTTGTAATTAGTATTCGCCAGTCATCCTCTTTTTCCTGCTGGTTAAAAAATTTTGGGGATTAAAGTTACTTTAAGCAGGAAGCTAAAAGAGGCGAGGGATTAAACAAATAATCCCTCGCCTCTTCGTCTGTCGCCTTTCCGATCCTGCCCGGCAATTTAAATGCTCCCAGAGACGCTGCCGGATCCAATTCGCTTCCATTCCTGGCATCACCTTCTTTTTGCTTTTATTATATCGGAACATTTATTCTGGAACAGGCGAAATTCCTCCTGCCGCATCAGAAGTAAGTACGGTACTCCCGTTACGAGGTCCGACCCGATCAGGTACCCTTCTCCAGGGTCCGAGCGAGATCATTGATGGCCACCGTCAGGTCGTCCAGCTTTTTCTCGATTCTGATCAGGAGATATATCCCAGTATCTTATTTTGGAAAGGCTATAAGGTAGATTTACTAAGAAAAAACGAGAAATATGAAGGAAAAAATATTGTAGATAATATATTTCGTCATGACGGTATAATATGAACTTCAGCAACGATTTTAAACGGATCGGCAGTGTAAGGATGGAAGTAAATATATTCCTATTTTAGAGAATGTTGGTCAAATTATACAGAAATGTTTATCTGAAACCCAGTAGCTTCGAGGCGAACAACGATGATAACGACGACAGGGACGCCAATGCTATCCAAGTAGCGTCTAAATTATCGATCCTGGTTCAAAAAAGCTAACTGTTCATGACCAGGCTTTCGCGCCTTTCGAATTTAAGCTTCTTTTTCGTTCAAAAAAAGTCTTTCCAGTCATACTGACATTTTTCTCAGTCCGCTTACACTATAACAATATCATAGTCTGGTAACAAGCAGCGTATATTCAGGTTGATATAAGCCGGGCTTTATGGTACTATAATTCGTAAAGTGGAAAATGATGTATGGAATAGCCAAGTCCATCCTCTTTCTCGTCGGCGAAGAGCCGGTGATGGTAGTCACCTGCGGGGACGTGAAGGTGAGCCAGAGCTGGCTGAAACAGCACCTGGTTGCTAAAGGCAAGGCGAAGATGGCTGATGCGGAAGCTACCGCGGCCATCACCGGCTTCCCGCTGGGCGGAGTCTGTCCCTTCGCCTTGCAACAGCCGGTAGGGGTACTTATCGACGCCAGCCTCAGGCGTTTCCCGGTGGTTTACATAGCCGCCGGCAGCCCCCGTTCGGCAGCGCCGGTAACGGTGGAGCAGCTCCTGGCTATAACCGGGGGCGAACCCTGTGATGTATGTATAGGGACCGGGTGATTGATGATGATCAGAATCCCTACCGACCTCATAGCAAAAACTGTTACCCCGGCTCTGAAGTCCAGGGAGGAAATAGCCGGGGCTTACTTGTTCGGTTCAGCCCTGGAGTTATGCCGTCCGGATAGTGATATTGATATCGGGCTGGTCATAGACCCTCTTGCCGGGCCGCCGGAGGAATACTACGAAAGGATAGCCAATAGTATAGCCAACCGCCTTTCCAGGCTTAACGGCCATCCTTTTGATGTTGTACCCTTAAATATAATAAACAGCATTTTCGCTTTCAAGGTAATAAAAAGCGGTCGCTTGATTTATAACGGCCGGCCGCTGATAGTTAGCGATTTCATTGAAAAAACAAGCCGCCAGTACGCCGAAAATTACCCACGTTACTGGGAAGCGCTCAAGATGATTGTGGGGGTGTAAGTTGTGGCTATAGATAAGGAACGGGTCCTGCAGAAAATCGCCTATATCCGTGGGCAAGTAAGCGCTATCGAAGAGCTGGTAAAAACTTCGGAACGACAAGAGATTCTTAATGATCCCTGGAAATTAAGGGGCGTCAAATACGCTTTACAAACAGCTATTGAAGCAGTAATTGATATAGCTTACCATATAGTTGCTAAAAAGTATAACTATCCTCCGGCCGATGCCCGGGATGCTCTGCGGGTATTAGAAAAAAATGGCGCCATTTCAACTGACGATTTTGATAACTATACCGCTATGGTAGGTTTTCGCAATCGTCTGGTCCATGGTTATCAGGAAATATCACCCGAACGATTATATGAGCTTATCACTAACCGGCTGGTTGATTTTGAGAGATTTAGCAAATCAGTTA
Source organism: Moorella naiadis (nom. illeg.) (assembly GCF_051020825.1). Lineage (NCBI taxonomy): Bacteria > Bacillati > Bacillota > Clostridia > Neomoorellales > Neomoorellaceae > Neomoorella > Moorella naiadis (nom. illeg.). The sequence continues at coordinate 7,140 of NZ_JAXGFQ010000015.1, read as the reverse complement.
TGAAAATAATTCGTGCCGAGGAACATAAGAGTTAAAGACGGGCGAACTTCATTAATACAGCGAGGCGCTAAAACATCTGGTGCGGTATGAGTAAACTTAAAAAGCAGCCCCCTGCAGTCACAGGGGGCTGAATTTATCTTCCCGGCGGAGGATTATGACGTTGCCCTCGCGGCCCATCATCTGCACGGGGATAGTATTGCCGCCGGGTTCTACCAGCAGGCAGCAATTTTTTTCATACAGGACGGTACCGCTGGCAGTTAGTTTATAAAAGGTTTCCTGGCGGCGCTGGAGGGCCCTTTCGCCGTCCAGCAGGCGCAGGGCCAGGGTATCCATATTTAAAAGGCAAGGCAGGACCTGGTTACCGGGGAGGATCAGCCGGGTGCGAAAGAAGCCTTCGGCATAAGGCTCATAACTTTTTACCTTGCTGCCGACTAGGTAGCCTGTCCCGCCTTCATCGCGGCTGCGGGGCCGGCGCAGGCGTAAAGGTATAAGGACCATTTCCGGTCCCAGGACAATGGGGGCCAGGTGACTGCGGCCTTCCCGGGACCAAGCAGTATATTCCTGCCGCCAGGATACTCCCAGATGGGCGGCCAGGGCCTTCAAGACAGTCTTCGTCCGGCGGCGGTCAAGGAGTATCCGGCCGTCATCGAGCCAGACCTCGGTGTAGTTGCCGGCATCATCGCCGCTGCCGTAGACCGGCACCAGGCAGTTTAATTTTAGCCACAGACCTTGCTGGATCCAATTAGCTGGCAAGGATTCCACCTCCTACCTTTTAAACATATTATATGGGAACATACATTCGATGATCAAGAGGGGATTTATCACGGTTCGGGATAGCGGCAATTCAAGCGGGGGGTTTCAGGGTTCGGGCCAGCTCGTTTATAGCTATCGTCAGGTCATCGAGCTTTTTCTCGATGCGGACCAAAAGGTAAAAAGCAACCACCATCGGGAATCCGTAATTACCAATCTGCACCCAAAAGTTTTCCATAGCCAATCCCCTCCCTAATTTTGCTCCCGGTCATCCTGGCTATCCGGGTTGTTTTCCGGGGTCAATGGCCCGTTGCCAAAGGTCCATTCCCGGGTTACTCTTTCCCGGCTGTGATCCAGGAGTTCTGCCAGGGCGGCGGCACACTCGCCGCATAGGACCAGGTCGCCGATAAGGTTAGCGCCTTCCAGGACCAGAATTTTGCCTGCCAGGACCTGCTGGCGGTCGCAGCAATCGCAGCGTCCCCGGCGCTGCCGGGCGAAAGTAACCGGCCGGATCTGGTACATATTAATCACCTCACCCATAGTCGATGGCCGCCTCACGACCTTTAGCTGGACGGCCTCCGGGATATTCTGGCAATTAGCCCCGGAGGCCGGCAGGTTTTAAGCAGCGATAATATCGGTAACATCCCTGGTGACAATGCGGGCCCCAGTGATAGCCGTCAGGTCACCACCGGGCGAGGTAAAGATGTTCCTGGCCAGGATCAGCTCCATAGCAGCCCGGACCTCAGCCTCGGTAAGGTTTTCCCGGGGATCCTGGACGGCTAGGGTGGTCCGGCGGCCGGCAGCATTCTGGAAGATCAGTTCCAGGCGTTTGGTCGGCATAAGGGTTCACCTCCTTTCCCCTTTTCATTCCCCTTATTGGTTGACCAGTGTGGTCAGGGGGCCGGATCTTTTCCCGGTGCCAACCGGCGGCCAGGGAAAAAGCCGCCGGTCGCACCTGGACACCCTGCGGCCAGCCTAAGCGCCGGCGCTCAGGTCGCCTTCATTGGTACGGCTAATGGTGCTGACGGGGTGGACCTGCAACCCGCCCAAAGACTGGGCGATGTCGTAGACGTCCTGGTCGGTAGCAGCCGATTTAACGCGGTTGTAGGTTCGCACCCGGTAAAGGGGCTTGCCATTCGCGTCGGTACCGGTCTGGACCCGTAGTTGCATGCTGGAAGCCACCGGAGTGTTGACGACTGGCATTTTTCTCACCTCCCTTCGGACAGCTTTAGGATACCATGGTTACCTGGATTAGTCGAACATCTGTTTTGGACCTTTACGAAAATCCCTCCCTCTTCTCCTGCTTATTCCAGCCAGCCGGAGGCCTTATTCCCCGGCGGGACGAAGGGTAGCCGGTCGTAAAGCCGGGATAACCTCTAATCCGGCCAGGGTTACCAGGGGGCGTAACCCGGTGCTTGCAGTAACGGTGTCATGGAAATAAATTTAATCGTGTAATTATGGAAGGAAGAGCGGCCGCGGCGGCGAATAGATATATAAGAAAGGGGTTGGGTCATGAGGGTTGTAGTTGTAGGTGGCGGTAAAGTAGGCTTCCAGGTGGCCAGACAGTGCGCTGCCTGGGGATGCGACGTCGTCCTGGTGGAAAACGATCAGGAAAAAGGCGAGAAAATAAAACAGGAACTCGGCCTGCAGGTAGTCATCGGTGATGGCACCAGTGCCCACTTTCTTAAAAAAGCAGGCGCCGAAAAAGCCGATATCGTGGTCGCCGTAACCGATGACGACCAGGACAACTTGGTCATCTGCCAGCTGGCCGAACGCCAGTTTAAGGCCCAACGTACCCTGGCCCTGGTCAATAACCCGGGTAATGAAAAGCTCTTCCGCTGGTTGGGGGTTAACCAGGTCATCGGCCCGGCCTCCCTAATCCTGGGGCTTATCCAAGAAAGGGTGGATATGGACGCCACGGCTGCCATGTGGATGCAGGGGATTAAGGATCTCAAGATGATCCAGTTCAAGCTCGGTCCCGAGGCCCCCGTCCGGGGGAAAAAGATTAAGACCATCCCCTTCCCGAACGAGTGTATCCTGGTGACTGTTGTCCGGGGAGATTCGGCCATTGTCCCCTGCGGTAATACCGTCCTGGAGGAAGGGGATCTGGTCTTCGCCCTGGCCAACCCGGCCGTCCAGGCGGAACTGGAGTATATCCTGACGGGAAAAAGCGACGGTTAAACCTTGACAGGACCGGCAGCCCGTGCTATAATCTCCTATGCAATGAGCGAGCGGAAGTAGCTCAGCGGTAGAGCATCGCCTTGCCAAGGCGGGGGTCGCGGGTTCAAATCCCGTTTTCCGCTCCATTTTTATATCCTGGCGCGGTGGCGAAGAGGCTAACGCCGCGGTCTGCAAAACCGCTATTCGCCGGTTCGAATCCGGCCCGCGCCTCCAAGAAAAGTTAGACGCCGCAAGCATTTGCGGCGTTTGTCATCTCCAGTGAAATCAACGAAATTAGCGTAATGGGAGCAGTTTGGGAGCAAACAGGAACAACCGGAAGCAATGAAACGCAAAGTGAAAAGACAGGTTTTTAAGCCTGTCCCTTTTTGCTGCCATTTTTCATATGTTGGTAAGCCTGCTCAAGGCGGTCCGCCGCTTCTTTATCGGCGCTTCTGAGGTAATGCCCGTACAAATCCATAGTTATCGAAATGGTGCTGTGACCAAGGCGGCTGCTAATATTTTTAGCCTGCAAGCCCTGGTTGATCAACATGGTGGCCGCCGTATGGCGTAGGCCGTGGAACGGGAGAGGAGGTAACCCGTGGCGCTTCAGGAATTTACCGAACCAATTGCTGACCGTATTGGAGGACATGGGCCGCCCATCCCATGTTGTAAAAAACCTGTCTGAATCCTGCCACCTATCGCCGACCTTAAGGCGCGCTTCAAGCTGCTCTTTTCGGTACTGGCGAAGCAGCATCACCAGGAAGGGCGGCAAGGATAGTTTGCGGACTGATCCCTTCGTTTTGGGAGCCTTCACGAAGTTTCCCATGCCCGGCAGGTATTGGGCGGCCTGGCGGACCTCCAGGGTGCCATCATCAAGGTTGACGTGCTTCCATTCTAGGCCCAGCAATTCACCCCGGCGGAGGCCGGTAAACAAGGCCATAGTAACCATGACCCTATATTTTGACTCCTCTCCCTCCAGTGCTTGCAGGAGCGCAGCAACTTGCCATTCATCATAGCAGGCTACTTCTTTCTTCGGGACCTTCGGCGGCTTTACTCTGGAGGCCGGGTTAAAGGGGATTATTTGCCACTCAACGGCATCCTGGAGCATGGCCGAAATTAGACGGTGGTGGTGCAAAATGGTCTGTTCAGACAAGCCCCCCGGCCTGCCGTCTGTTCTGATCCCGGCCTCCTGTAAATTGGCATAGAACTCCAGCAGGTGAAGCGGCTTGATCTGTTCTAACTTGAGGTGCCCCAAGGCGGGCAGTATGCGCGACGCGAGCAGTTGCCGATAGCGAAACAGCGTTTTCGGCGCAAGATTGGCCTCCCCATAATCCTTGAGCCATCTTTCCGCGAATTCGGCAAGGGTTAGCTTACTCGGTTCGACATAGAGGCCCTTCTGCACTTCGGCCGCGAATTCGGCCAGGAGCTTTTCTGCCTGGCGCTTGCTGGTAGCCTCTACGGTCTTGCGGTAGACCTTGCGCTTTCCGTCCGGCCCGGTCCCGCCTGGCACATTGAGCCTCCAGGAATTTTCGCCGCGCCTTTCAACCCATCCGGCCATTAATTAGACCCTCCCTTATAGTTTTTCTTTGCGATAAATTTTTCTATTTCCGTTTTCAGTTTATCCTTTTCTCGGATTCCCTCGCTCCAAAGTCGGTTTATTTCGTCCTTGATCAGCTCGTACTCTTGCCCGGAGATTCTCCCCCTATTCTTCTGAGTGCGCCAGTAGGCAAGGACATTTTGCTTGACCTGGCCCCGGCGCTGGTGGCTGGGGTGGTACCACTTATTAAACGTGTGCAGGCCGCAGCCGCAGGCGCATTTCCTGAGCCCGCCGCCGCTCCAGATGATCCGGAGCAGCGCCAGAGAAAAAGCATCTTTGGGCTGGCCAATGAGGCGCAGGTTTCCCTGGGCGTCAACGTAACTCTTGTACTCAACATCGTTTAGGGTTCTCTTCACGTTTGCCAAGACCTCCCGCCTGACCCATGAAATAACCTTGTCGCGTTTTTTCCAGTCTGGAAATTTTGACCGTAGAATTATCCTGAAATCTTCGGTTTCGGGTATTTCTTCAACCTCCGGAACAAAGTAAAAGTAACCGGCGTAGTTGACTGTCATGTACTTCCATTCACGATCCGCAAGCGCTGTTATTTTTTGTTGAAGCATAAGCTCAAATTCGGAATCTCCGAAATAAAACTGAGATCTTTCGCGATTTTTCAGTACGTTGTATGCTTCCTGTACTCGCTGAAGAGGAACGATTAAAACGCGGTCCAAAACGTCATCCGGCAATGGGGTCTGCCCCGGCTGGTACCCCCAGCAAAGGGCGGCCCAGGACAAAAGCGCAAGCCTCTGGGCAATTTCAAGCCAGGATGCAGCCTTCTTTTTGAAAAGCGGTCCCCACCTGTTGCAGAACTCGGCGACCACTTCGGCCAACTCCCTCCTGGCTAAGTTACTTTGAACCAGGAGACGAATTCGACTTTCCGGCGTGTCATCAGCCTTTTCCCTTCTAAACCATTCGTCTTGAACGAATTTCAGCGCCAGCAAAACCATCTCGTCCGTAAACTGTTTCCCTAGTTCAACCGTTTCGCCCAGATCTTCCCACGTTATGTATTCCCAAAAGATGGGTCCCTCGTTTTTTTCGGCAAAGTGTAAAAGCGCTTCGATCCAGCTTAGTTTTTCTTTAAATTCCTCCTTCAGCCGGGGGTTTTTAAAAAGCGTTTTCCTTAGCGTGCGAAGTTCTTCCAGCCCCGTGTAATTCATTTGATAAGCTTCTGCCGGAGCTGGCCGCAACTCCACGCGGGCACGGCATTTCGGCTGCTTCATTTTTAAGGTTACCTGAACTTGGAGCATGCGCAGACCTCCGTTCGTATGCGTTCGTATGGTATTATTGACCTTTTTCTACATAGTACTGTATATTGGGGATAAAGTCAAGACCAGGGATGGTGAAGAAAATGAGCCGTCTTCGCGACGAACGCAGACGACGGGGATGGAGTCAATTTGAACTGAGCAAGCGGTCGAACATACATCCGATAGAGATCGGGCGGATAGAAAGGGGAATTGTCAAGCCGTTCCCAGGCTGGAGGAAACGACTCTCGGAAGCCTTGGGTGTGCCGGAAAATGAGCTTTTCGGGGAGGAGGGCAAAGGAGATGCAATCACGCGATAATTCCCATCAGGCGCTGCGCGAAACGATCACCGCCGGGGAAGCCGCAAAAATTCTGGGCATGTCGGAATGGTCGGTTTACGACTTAGCCAGGCGGCGGCTGATCCCGCATGTCCGGCCGGCAGGGATGCGGCGGGTGTTTTTCAGGCGTTCGACTTTACTGGCCTGGCTGGAGGCTCAGGAGGCGGCCAGCGTTCAGCAAAAAGAACCTGCCCTAGAAAAAATCCGGCGGCTGAAGTAGAGACCTGTATGACGGGCAATCGGGCGGGACGGCAGAAAAATTTTTGCCGTCAGCGCGCAGAGGAGTTTCTGTCTCTAACACATAAAATCGCCCGGCTGCTCGTAGCCGGGCCGAAGGAGGTAACAGAATTGTCATGTATATTTTATCACAGGAAAACTCCCCAGCCAACTCGGACTGGGAGTTAAGCTGGGGACCACGGTTTGAGGAACTACCTACTCTCCAGGAAGATATTAGCCGGGGTGACCGGTGGGAGAGGGAACAGGTGCCCTGGTGTGTTCGGGTAGGCGTGAAAAGTTGTCCAGTACTATTGCATGCGATTCTTTGGGACCTGCGTGGTAAGGCTTCGGCACTTACAACGATGGCAGCCGTGACCCGCTTCGTTGGCAGATGCGGCATAAGGGTTATCCAAAAATTGCCAGCCATTCACCGGCTTGAGCGTGATAGAAAAAAAGCTTTTAAAGCCGTGGATGAGCTGGCGTTGCTCAAATTTTCCCGGGGGCATTATGATTTTGGATTTCGGCTGGGGATTAATACTGTTTACCTCAATACCAGCTTTTTCCAATGGGTACACGCCAAAACCTGTGATTTGCTCCCGATTATGGGATTAGATTTATCGACCCTTGCCATGGTTGTCCTTGTGCATGGCCTTGCCCAAGATGAAGGATGGCTGCCGAAGATGTATTTTGACAAGATTTGCCAAGAGATTGATCATTTTAACGACTACCTGCTTGCTCGGTTAGAGGGTAATAACCAATAAATCTGCTATGATTCTGGTGCAAGAACCCCAAAATAACTAACTCATGCCAGGTACGCAATCGCTCTTTGACATCAAAAATG